>SYDV01000409.1 GCA_005801395.1 Planctomycetia bacterium
ATGGTGTCGTATTTCGCAAAGGAACTGGCGCCATTTTATTCCCCGGCCCACCAGCGCCGAGTCTCATCAATGATCCGGTCGAATATAGGCCCACTGATGACGCCACTACCGTTTACCGATTCGAATACATTAAATTACGCAGTCATCAAAATATCACCAACAATCCCGAAGATCTCAGTCCCTATCACAAAGATATTCATCGGATTAATCTCGCGGATGATCCTGATGGCCCCCTGGTAGGGACAGATGGACAACCCGTTTCACTCGTCAATTACATGAATGCGAATACCACACCGTTCATGATTTATGATCCGAATGCCTCAAACAGCCAATGGTGGATGCGTCCGATGTGGGAAACTAATGCAACCATGGGCATTAAACAAACCCTGCCAGAAAACAGCAATCCGGATAATCTTCGTCATTACTATTTGGAACTGAAGCCAGCAGATGGAGTCACCTGGTCAAATTTGACGCCTACCACTGACCCGCCAATTGAACTCGGACACCTGACTCGCTCGTATACCAATCCAGGCGATACCGTTTCAACACAACTTGGGTTGCCTATCGCAACGAATATCGATCGACGAACTTATAAACTCGTGGTGAGTGCGAATACCATACGATTTCACGGCCGTATTTATCGCACCATGAACGTCAATGGTGGCGTGCATTCCCTCTCTCGTGTCGTAGACATTTCAGTTCCCATGCCGCAACTCCCCAGCACTAAATAAAAACTTTTTGGCAAAGGAAAACATCATGTTGACTCCTCGAATTCGCTCCGGTTTCGCCATGGTGGTGGCCATGATTATTTTAGCCGCTGTGATTATGTCGCTCACCATAGCGACGTCTTCTGTGCAAGGGCAGCGTACGCTTAATCACATTGATAAACGCAAACTGCAATCACGCGACACGGCGAATGCGATGATTGATCAAATCGCATCAACGTTACAATCGCTTGCCACCAATAATATTACTAGCCTACGCGCCAATGAAGCCACCGTGCTGATAAACCCACAGCAAGTTGCTACCTTATTTGGCTCAGGCTATGCGCTGCCCCAACGCGGACTAAAGAGTTCCGACCCTTCTCAATCACGCGGCGGACTGCGCATGGGTGACGCTTTAATTTACTGGAATTTATCACCTGTACGGGTTTATGATCGCGGTATTTCAGGCATGGGAAAAAAGATCACCACGGATGATCTGAATGATGCTGAAGCGGTAAATTTCTTAAATAATTCCAATGTTGATCCCAATGAACCACTGACGCAAGCATTGGTCGCTGTTGGCACAGAAAGACTTGCTCCTTCAACTAATTTATTATTCGAATTAGTCGTCGACTGCTTTATTTTACCCAGCGACCACGAAGACTTACCCGGCAATAATACCAACGCGGCTAATTTTGATCCATACACGACCATCGGACAAGCCGGCCATACCCAGGTTCGACGCATGGTGCGTGTTTCAATTAAACGTCTTTTTGAGTATGTCGTTTTCTATAACGGAACAGGTCCGGCTGGCGATTTAGAAATATGCAATGGACCACCATTATTTATTGGCGGCGCTGTTCACACCAACGCGTCATTGTATCTGGGTGGGGTTTCCCAACCAAATGCTGCGCGTTCCAATTATTTTGACAATGCCAACTCAGGTTCAGGTATTACTATCGGATCATCGGCTGAGCCCAATGTGATTGAAGGTGTCGACGGTATTTTTCGACTGCGTAAAGTCGCTAACTTTCACCGTAGTTGGTACGAAGACGCTTTTGATTTCACTAAACCAATGTCCCTGATGCCACAAGACATGTCCCAAACATTTAATGGCGTATCCGGAGACGCATCTTTTCCAGGGGGAGTCCCTGTCTCATTTAATGGTGTCCGGGTTACTTCGCTGCAAGACTCACGTACGCTAGATCCAGCGATAAAATTTTCAGCGGTCGATCCATTAGCACAATACGTCAAAGACGCATCACGAGGCGCTGACATTCTGCAAATTCAAACTCGTATTGGTGGTGGATTATCCACCGAACGTCCTTTGGAACCTTTTACTATTATGAGTAATCCACTTGGCGGCGGCGCTTCATCCGGCGTTGATACCACCAATTGGAAACTACGAACACCAGCATCGGCTGGTGATCCACCAGCAAACGAAATGATCGTTTATAAAACGCCAACGGGTAACGTTGATTTAGACCCTTTACTCAGACATACCGATTACCCCAATCTTGTTGCTGTGGCCCCCGTTAATCGACTGTGGAATAGAGTTACTGAAACGGATGGCACCCCCGGCGTTGGTGGAGCTCAGCCACTCGAAGCGATCAACATGCAAAATAATCTCTTAGGAGCATGGGGATCAATTACGCCGAATTATTTACCCCCAACTCCTGCAACATTACCTGGTAATGACCCGAATGGTGCCAGTAGTTTTGCCTTTGACTATTTCACGAATTTGAGTCACGCGGGAATGAATGGTGGTTTGCGACCAGCTTTTAATGCCTGGATCGGGAACGCCTTAGGATTAACCACCCCGCAAGCGAGTGCCGGTTTAACCATTTTAGAACGCGGAATTCGCAATCAAAGTCAACATATTAAGCGGATCGAAACGGTCGTGGAAGCCTGGAGATATCTTAATGCGCCAACCAGCGTATTAGCCAATCCGAATGATTTCAGCTTGCAGTTAAATAATATCTCTCCCGCGCGCTTAGCCGACCCGGCGAATTGTTTAACCGATGTAACCGCACTCGTTGAAAGCGCCGCAAATTGGACGGCCGGTACTCAACCATCCATGGTCGATATGGGTATTCTCTCAACCAATATTGCCCTCGCATTACCGCTCACCATGGGCACCGTTGTCCCCAACAGTTTCTTTACCTCAACCACCATTGAATACCCCTCTTTGGTCGGTCTTGCGGCGGTTGATGCTGCCCAAATTACGAATTTAGCCATGCGGGGTTATTGCTATGCAATGCGTTCCCATTTTGTGGTCTATTTTGGCTGCGATCAAACCGAATATCCTCGCTTCAACGATATTACATCACAATTCTTCAGTATGCCGGTTGGCGCTACTAATCCGAGTCAACTATGTGGTCGTCTAACAAAAACCGTTTCAGGTCGTGAAACTGGATGGACGCGCCTGCACCGTTACCTTGATGGATCTCAACGTATCGAGGTCAATGTTTTTGTCCTTAATACGGGAGTCACTTGTGGTTTCATTCAAACTACTGCCCTATCACAAGTTTGGCCATGGACGGTTACCAATAGCGCAACACCTATGTCATCGGTATTTAACGGTGCAATTTACATTGCTCGTACCGCTCGCTTATTTCGCGGCGCTGGTGGCCCATTCCTAACATCCGCTCCTGGGATTCCTGATGACCGTGCTACGCGCCCCTGGCTCACGCTCGAAAATGCTCAATGTAATGGTTATTGGCATCCAAATGCGCCACTCGGATTTAATCCGGTTGCTTCGTACACTGCCAATGGCGGCGATGTGCAAACCTTACCGCTGACTTTTAATCCAAATGTAGATGCCTTAGTAACCACGACGAACTATGCCGCTGCTTTTTTTGGCGGAGTTAATCAACCAGCGAATTTACCATTGATGCCAGGTGCCGTAGCTGGTGGTAATTTTTCCAAGCCCTACACGACGTGGCCGGTTATTGGCAATAATGCTGCTGGTACCGTCAATGGTGTAGTCGCGGCCAACGCGACTGGACGCAGTTTGGGACTGCCCGCTAATAACCTCAATACACCTATCAACCATGCACAGGCTTTTGTGACTTATCCAGGCATGCCACTTCGCGTCCGGATTGAAAATGGCTCGCTGATCGATTGGGGTGGACGTATCACCTCAACCAAGACGGTGTCAGGAAATCGTCGTGCCGGACTGTCCATTTTCACACCCCAAATCGCCTACCTAAAAGGCAACTACAACCCCTTAAATCCAGAACCTGGTAGCGGGACAAACGGCGATGTCTATCCACCCTGCGCGCTTTTTAGTGATGCCTGTGTCGTTCTTTCAGATTTATGGACAGACAATTTAACCAACATTGGTGCCGGTGGGATGACAAATAGTGGAATTAGTGGAGGGCGACTCAATCGCGGGACCTATAGCACCCCGATCCCCTCAGCTGTCACCACCTACCGCTTATCATTCGTGATTCATAATGTCCCCACTGACCGAGAAAATACGGTCGGCCGCAACATGTCAGAAACCTCGGAAGGAGCGAATTCTCAAAACGGCAGCGGTGAATTAGAAAACGTATTGAAATATGAAGAGAATTGGGGCGGTAGAACATTCAATTTCAATGGCTCATTAGTTGTATTCGGACGCGCTCGTTACACCCGCTGGCAAAACGATGGCTACTTCGGAGCCCCAACCCGAAACTATGGTTACAACAACGACCTCTATACCCAAGAAGGCCAACCACCCTTTGCACCGTTCTCGGTGATCGTCGATACGTGGTAAAGGGTGACCAAGCTCACTTGAGGTCACTCGTGTTGTTAGAATAAGCACAAGCACTGTCACAACCGCCAAACCAGCGACCCCAACACGCTACGCTTGTCGACAGGTGCAGCCTTGCGCGACTAGTACTCAAATCGCACACTCCCAACCCCGCTGGAGAGTGTTTTATGAATACATCGCCCCGTTCGCCGAACCAAAACCCAGGCGATCGCGCCAACCACCGCCGGGCTGAAGCGGCTGAAACTCAGCCGCTATCGCCGATGGAAGGTCATCGCATAGCCGAAACAGCGGACACCCAGCCGATTACCCCACCTGGTTTGGGCATGGATATGTCCAGCTTACGTAGCGATGTGCATCGACACTTAGCCTACACGTTAGGTCGCGACGCTCATTCAGTCAGTGTGCGTTATCGCTATATGGCTACGGCATTAGCCGTGCGCGATCGTTTAATGGAACGCTGGAAAGCTACCCACGCCGCTTATTACGATGCCGATTGCAAGCGCGGTTATTATTTATCGATGGAATTTTTGATGGGGCGAGCTTTAGGCAATGCCGCACTCAATTTGGACATTGATAAACAACTCCCACAATCCTTATTGTCGCAAGGATTGCGCTTAGAAGAATTAGAAGACGTCGAGCCTGATGCAGGCCTTGGCAATGGTGGTCTAGGTCGCTTGGCCGCGTGTTTCATGGATAGTTGTGCCACCTTACAGCTACCCGTGTTTGGTTACGGCATTCGTTATGATTACGGAATGTTCCGCCAGCGTATTACAGGCGGAGCGCAACATGAAGAGCCAGATAATTGGCTTGCCCATGGCATGCCATGGGAATTGCAGCGCCCTGAATATACTCAACGAGTAAAATTCTGCGGACATACGGAATTCTACCGCGACGCCAAAGGTCGCATGCGCGTAACCTGGACTGGCACACAAGACGTCATGGCGGTGCCTTACGATTTACCAATTCCCGGATATCATAATGGAACCGTCAATACTTTGCGCCTATGGCGCGCTAGTGCACCGGAAGTATTTGATTTAGCTGAGTTTAATGCCGGTGATTACGTCGCGGCGGTCGAAGCTAATAGTCATGCGGAAAATATTTCGCGCGTCTTATACCCCAATGATAAAAGTGAAAACGGCAAAGAATTACGCCTGCGCCAACAGTACTTCCTCGCCAGTGCCAGTTTACAAGATATTGTCCGACGCTGGGTATCAAAACACGGCGCAGACTTCCGTCATTTCGCTGCTAAAAACGTGATGCAATTAAATGATACGCATCCAACCATCGCCGTCGCTGAATTAATGCGCATGATGATGGATGATTATGGAATGGGTTGGGAAGAAGCCTGGGACATGACCAGTAAGTGCACGGCTTACACTAATCACACCTTGCTACCTGAAGCCTTAGAAAAATGGCCCGTTGGCTTATTTAAACATTTATTGCCACGTCTGCTCGATATTATTTACGAAATTAATGCTCGTTTCATGCGTGCGGTCGCCAACAAATGGCCAGGTGACACCGAACGTCTAGGACGTCTCTCCATTATTGAAGATGGTCCACACCCACAAGTGCGCATGGCGCATCTCGCGATTGTTGGAGCGTTTTCGGTCAATGGCGTCGCTGCCCTTCATAGTGAATTATTAAAGGCGGGCTTGTTCCGTGATTTCGCTGAACTGTGGCCAGAACGCTTCAATAATAAAACCAATGGCGTGACACAACGCCGCTGGTTGGCGATGTGTAATCCGAAACTAAACGCTCTCATAACCCGCACGATTGGTGAAGGCTGGGTTGTCGATTTAGATCAACTACAAAAACTTAAACCGATGGCAAAAGACCCCGCCTTCCGTGCCGAATGGCGCGCCATCAAACAAGCGAATAAACGCGTCTTAGCCGATGTGGTCAAACGCGATTGCGGAGTTGATTTCCCCTTGGATGCGATGTTCGACGTCCAGGTCAAACGTATTCACGAATATAAGCGCCAATTACTTAACGCACTACATGTCGTTCATCTGTACGACCGCATTAAACGCGGCGATACCAAAGGCATCGGCCAACGTGCTGTATTATTTGGTGGTAAAGCTGCCCCTGGTTACGCCATCGCAAAAACGATTATTCGCTTCATCAATGCCGTTGCCGAAGTGGTGAATAATGATCCCGATGTCGGTAATTTATTAAAAGTCGCGTTCATCCCTGATTACCGCGTCTCGTTAATGGAGAAAATTTGCCCAGCAGCAGATTTATCAGAACAAATTTCAACGGCAGGCAAGGAAGCCAGTGGCACCGGTAATATGAAGTTCATGATGAATGGGGCGCTCACCATTGGCACCTTAGATGGTGCCAATATTGAAATTCGCGAAGAAGTCGGCGACGAACATTTCCTCTTATTCGGTCACACCACAGAACAAATCGTCGGCATACGCAAAGGCTACAACCCACAAACCGTTATTGATGGAAATGACGATCTTAAACGCGTCCTCCATTTAATTAAGAGTGCCCATTTCAACCAAGTCGATAAAGGCTTGTTTGATGACATTATCGGAACCCTCACCACGTGGGGCGATTATTGGATGGTGTGCGCTGACTTTGCTGATTACGTCAAAGCGCAACAACGCGCGTCAGATTGGTACGCTGATCAAGAAAAATGGACGATTAGCAGCATCATGAACACCGCCTGCAGTGGAAAGTTCTCGACCGACCGCACCATGCGTGAATATAATCGTGAAATTTGGGGCCTACCAACGGTACCTGCACGTCCGTTATAAAGAGTCTGGAAGTCAGGAAGTCCGGAGGTCTTTAGGATCTCCGGACTTTTTTATTGCTAAGGACTTGAGCGGAATCAGCAGGTTCGCTGAAAGTCCCGTTAATTCGCTGGTCGAGTTATTCATAACGTTAGTAAACCCTTCTTGCGATTATCATCAGCGCCCACAGCGTGTCGTCCGTACACACGTAAGTCGACGCTGACGCATCGGAAGCACAGGATCAACACATGAAACGATCACTTTCGCGCCTTAGTACATTAAGTTCCACCCTGGTTAAGGTGGCAACGCTTATGAATGGCTGTCTCATTCTAGGCATCTACCTCAATCAGATCACTGCCGCCGAGGCCGATGGACAAGGCGAAGCTGGCGCTGAAATCATTCGCGCCACAACCCCTACCAATACGACCAAGAAACCTGGCGACCTAAGTGTCAGCGAATTCGCCAAAAGTGGTATGGTTGGCAGTGCGATTGGCATCACGACCGATCCTAGTGGTCGAGTCTTTGTTAGTAATACCACGCGGCGAAATAATGCGGCTGTCGATATTCGAAAAAATCCGTTCCTCTTAATGGAAACCTTAGCGTCTACCAGCATCGCCGATAAACGGGCGATGATTCATCGCCGCATGACGGAATGGAAAAAATTAGAATCATTTACCGAACAAATTATTTGCGTCATTGATACCGATGGCGATGGCAAGGCAGACAAAAGCTTTAACGCATTCGATGGCTTCGGCACCGATATTAACGGAGTCGCCGCAGGCGTATTATGGTATGATAATGCCTTGTACGTCACCTCTATTCCCTCGCTGTATAAATTAACCGATCCCGATGGCGATGGGATTTTTAATCAGCAAGAAGAATTAGCGACTGGGTTCGGTATTCATGTCGGTTATGGTGGTCACGATATGCATGGCCCAACGCTGGGCATGGATGGACGCATTTATTGGTCCATCGGTGACAAAGGCTATCGTATTGAAAAAGACGGTAAGGAGTGGTTCGGCCCTGGTCTTGGTGGAGTATTCCGCATTGAACCAGATGGCAGCAATTTTGAAGTATTTTGTCATGGCTTACGCAATCCGCAGGAATTAGCTTTTGATGCTTATGGAAATTTATTCACCGCCGACCATGACGGTGATTTTGGAGATAAAGAAGGCTTGCGTTTTTTACTCGAAGGTAGTGATTCTGGCTGGCGTGCACATTACCAATATCGCAATGTCAAAAAATGGGGTGCGTCTAACGAATACAATCCGTGGATGGTCGATGAATTATGGGTACCACCCAAACCAGAACACCCTGCTTATTTAACGCCCGTCTTTCAGCAATTACCCGGCGGACCCATTGGTTTTGAGTGGGAACCAGGCACTGCGCTCAATGATCGATATCGTGGTTATTTCTTCCTCGCCGATTCGACCAAAAAAATTACCGCATTCAAATTAGTCCCCCAGGGCGCTGGGTTTGCCTGGAAAGATGACCATGCCGTTCTCGCTGGACCATTTTCAACCGGCCTATTTTTCGCCGCTGATGGCGGACTGTACGCCGCTGACTGGGGCGACAACGCCTGGGCAGCCCACATGAATGGTCGTGTGCTTAAACTCGATGATCCGACCGCGACAAAAAACCCAGCTCGATTAAATACGCAAGCGTTACTACAAGCCGACTTACGAAAAAAGCCAAACGCAGAAGTTGCCGCGCTATTAGCCCACGCCGATCAACGCGTACGTCTGCAAGCGCAATTTGCATTAGTCGCAGTCGGAGATGCTGGTCGCACTATTTTACACAATAACGCTCAATCTGGTCCGCAACTCGCCCGCATCCACGCACTGTGGGGATTAGGGACACTCGCTCGTCGTCGTGACCATACTGCGACGGCATTATTACCCACCTTCTTGGGCGATCCTGACGCGGAAATTCGTGCGCAAGCAGCGAAGATGATTGGTGAAGCGCCCATGTCAGGCTCGGTCGATGCCTTAATCAAATTGCTATCTGATTCTGAACCGCGTCCCCGTTTGATGGCGGGAATTGCACTTGGTCGTTTAGGACACTCACAAGAAACGCTATCGGCGACAACCAGAACGTCACTTGAACAACCATCGTCCATAGCCGCCGTGGTAAAACTTTTAGCCGACAATGATAACCGCGATGTGTATTTACGTCACGCGGGTGTAATGGCACTCGTTGGTTGCAGCACAGTAGATCGGAGCGCATTGCTCGCACTGAATTCCCATCCTTCGCATTCGGTACGTTTAGCCGCCGTGGTGGCGTTACGACGCCTACGTGAAGAAAAAATAGCGGTCTTTTTAGCTGATGCTGATCAAGCCGTGGCCCGTGAAGCCGCGTTAGCGATTCACGATGATTTATCTATTCCCGCAGCATTACCGGCATTGGCCACCCTCCTTGAAAAAGATGGCATAACCGATGAACCATTATTACGGCGTGCTATTTCTGCTAATTTACGCATCGGCGATGCCCAGGCCGCAAATCGTCTAGCCGCCTTTGCCAGCAAGCGCACCGTCGCTGGTGAAATTCGTTCTGAAGCCATTGATTCGCTGATGGCATTCTTGGAACCACAAGTGCTTGATCGCGTTCAAGGTGTCCATCGCGGATTACCAGCTCGTGATCGCGCTATGGTAATCGCCGCCGCAACACCGGTATTAGAAGGATTAATTTTTGGGAAATCTAAATCCGTGCAGGCTGCCAGCGCACGCCTCATCGCCGCACTGGGATTACCTGAATGGCGCGACCGCTTAATCACGCTCGCAGTAGACACCACCCGTGAACCTGCCATTCGCCTTACCGCGCTCACGGCATTGGAAGCCATGCAGGCTCCGGGTTTATCGAAAATAATTACCGCCGCATTAATCGATGAACAACCCACGGTCCGCGCTTTCGCCTTAGGTATTGTCATGCGCACTCAACCAAATGATGAAGCAACCTACAGCGCCATTAATGCCGCTTTGAAATCGCCGACGTTATCTGATCGCCAACAGGCCATTCGCGTACTCGGAAGTAGTAAAACCAAGTCGGCGGTAACTACACTCGGTACCGTCGTTGAACAATGGGTAGCTAAAACATTACCTCCTGATGTTTGGCTGGATGTCTCGGAAGCCGTACGCGCCCAGGGCGACAAAGCGCTCATCAAACAATTAGATGCTCTCGAAAAATCCCTGGCTAAATCTGATAAGCTTGGCCTATCCTTGTTATCCTTAGAAGGTGGTGATCCCGTCGCTGGCGAATTGGCTTACCGCACCAACACCATCGCCAGTTGCATGCAATGTCACGTGGTTGGCGGTACTCTAGCCACTGTTGGCCCCAACCTGACAAATGTCGGCACACGCCTAGATCGGAAGAAAATTCTCACCGCCTTAATTGATCCACAAGCTGATATCGCAGATGGTTTCGGTACCATTAATGTCACTTTAAAGGACGGCACCGTGTTATCCGGATCCCTCGCCAGCGAAAATGCGAACGAGATTCAATTACGACCAGTCGGCGGAACTCCTCAACCAATCAGCAAGGCCACCATAACCAGCCAAAGTAAACCGATATCGATTATGCCACCCATGGCAGCAAATTTATCGCGCGGTGAATTACGCGATCTCGTGGCGTATTTAGCTTCGCTGAAATAAAATTCACTTCACTTAGTCTTCGGATAACTGTCCGTCTAATAATTGAATCAAAGATAAACAATGCGCGTTAGATTCACCAAAAAAATATCCCGCTTTGCACATGTGATCTAAGAAATCGGAACGAAAAAGGACGCTGATAGCCTTGTTGATTTCGGACTACGGAGCACCGAATTGGACTAGGCACAACCAGAGTAAATGCCGATTGCCTGATTAACCTCTCTGGATCTACTCTCCGCAACGAGGGATCATTATGCGCCATTGGCCATTAATTGTCGTGCTTTTAGTCGTTGCCTGGAATGACGTGCGCGGGGTAGAGGAATCAGCTTTGCATCGCCAAGCGCGCGAACTGATAGAATCCTTAGTGAGTAGTGACCCGATTCGCTCAGCCGAGGCAAAAAAAGCCATCGGGGCTTTACCACCAGTGGCTTATTTATTTGCCGGTGATGCTGCGCAAGCCCACGCTCAACATGCGACGCTGTTGATTGAAGCGTTAGCTCCCATCAAGAGCCAATGGGCCACGCTCATTAACGCCAAAATTGCTGAACGCGTTACGGCACTGCATCATGAATTTCTTGGTTATTATCAACATCATGGTCAGCGAAATCCGGCTTGGAACGCTTTCGCGGAACAAGGGTTAGCACTCGTTGCTCAAGACTGGGCAGACGATCCTGCTATCGCCCATGAGTCGGCGGACCAAGCGCAACCGGTCTTACAACAAGCCATTGACGCAGGCTGCACTGATCCACTCGTGCGGTATTGTCATATACGAATGTCGCAAATTATCGAAATACCGATACCAAACAGCAACGAGATATTAAATAAAAGCGCGAGAGATTTACAGGCGACTCAGCTTTCTCCACTGCGACGCTTATTTCCCTTACTCAAGGATTTGAAAACTAAAATTGGGCCAGCAGGGCGAAAACCGAAAGCCGAAGTCCTTAAACAACTTGATGGCGAAATTCCTAACTTGTTAACTCTTTATGCCGCGACGGCCGAATCACTGCCTACATCGACAATTGCCTTTGTTGACCTCTGTGACGAATTAAGCGATTTCATCACCACGGTACGGGGTAGTCGAAAAGTCGCTCTTGAGTTAATGGGACAGGCGTTGGCTAACGCATCACCAAGTCTAAAAGCCCTGGATGCAGCCATCGGCACCACGAATTATGCCTGGGACGCTCGTGGTAGCGGGTATAGCAATACCGTGACTGAAGACGGTGCAAAATTGTTTCATGAGCGACTACTCGCCGCGCATGCCATCCTAGAAACCGCATGGGAAAATGATCCCACCGATGCGTTGATCTGCGCACAAATGATAACCATAAATTTGGGGCTTAATGGTGAGCGAAAAATCATGGAACGTTGGTGGCAGCGCGCCATGCGTGCTGACCCGCATAATCCTAAAGCCACTAATAATAAAATGTATTATCTCGAACCAAAATGGCATGGCTCTGATGAAGACATGATCGACTTTGGGCGCCTGTTGCTCAAACAAGGGCAATGGGAAGATCGTTTTCCGCTGCAATTAATCTCGGCCCACAACAAAGCCGCTCGCTATGATAATATCGATTTATATTACCGTCAGCCTGATGTTTGGCCTGATCTTGAACAAGCGTTTAGCGGATTCCTTAAACGCTTTCCCGATCAAATTGGCGAACGTTCACGCTATGCCTCATATGCCTATAAAGCTGAACAGTGGGCAATTGCCAATGCTCAGTTTGAAATACTGCAGAATAAACCGCGCTGGGGAATATTTTCCTCAAAATCACATTACGACTACCAACGGCTCCGCGCGCGAGTCTTGAGTCAACCAATAAGCACCGCCATCACCGATGCGCGTAAAAAAAGCGAAGCGAAAAAGCACACCGAAGCGCTACAAACATTTGATCAACTGATCACCCAGCAAAATAACCCAGAAACATTGACCGTATTACGCGATGAACGCCAAACTGCACAGATCAGGCAGGCCCTAGATAGTGGTGAATGGGTATCCCTCATTGTCGGCGACGATTTAGCTGGGTGGGAACCTATCAATGGAACCTGGCGCCGCGAAGGCGAACGGCTGATTGGCATAGCAGATGCCGATTACAATTATTTCCTTCTGCGCCCCATTATTCGTAATTTTGAGCTAACCGGTGAAATGTCGTGTCCAATTAATGTCGGCGGACAAAATGTCGGACTTATTTACACGTATCGCAATGGATATTCAAATGAAGCCGTTGCGCGCTACGGCTGGTCAGCTTGGTGTTTAGAAGAGAACTTTAATGGTCGCGGACGCAAAAAAGTTGACCAAATCCCTGAAGGTCCCCTCCCATTCCGTCTCGTGGTATGGGATAAAAAAGTTTCATTGTACCACAATGATATTTTAGTAAATGAGACCACTATCACTAAAACTGACGGACGCATTGGACTGGGCGGTTATTACAATGTTAGACGCTAAAATGAATAAGCTACTCTTGCCGATATTGTCTAACTATTCTAAATGCGGTTTATTCGGCGTCCATTTGGAGTCTGGTGGGAATTGGTTCGTTGAAGAGGTTCGACATTATTACAAGGGTGACAATAATTCTATTTTCATCCTTTGCGACAAGGCGATTCGTTTTAAACATTTGATCACGGCAATAAAACAACAGTACAGTCGGTATATCGTCACAGAAAAAGAATCTGAATTCCTTTTGAAAGTAAATAAAAGATACTTAATAGTTGATGTATACCCAGATCCCGAAAACAAATCGCCCAGACCAAATTTACTGATCTTATTCAAAGACGGAACGATTTATTCTAACGATGTCTCTCGGCTAGTTTAAAATAATTGACAATGACATCATGTTTCTCCGACAATAACAGCGCGCCTAACCAGTCGCTGCACGGGAGCGGACTACGAATGATCTCTTTTCTTAACAACACTTTCTCGTCCGCCCCGTGACCTTGATGTTGGCGGATCAGTGATGGAATTCCGCAACCTGCGCTTGCGTGCTCTAACTAAAGCGCCTATCCCCATTAAACAACCGGCCCAACCAATCCCCCCAGTTCCTGGGGCGAATGAATTTTAATCGAGAAAGGAAATTACAACGAAATCAGCGACCTTGACGGATGACGCTTCCGTCCTGCCTATTTATAGCCTTCGCAATTTATACCACGCACGACGAGTGGAAAGCTCGTC
>SYDV01000410.1 GCA_005801395.1 Planctomycetia bacterium
AATGGTAACGCATGAACGCCGGTTTCGCTCCAGGTTGGTTTTTCGTGGGCGTGGCTGTGGTCATCATCACAGCCATGGCTGTCCCATTGTCGCAACAATAAACCAAGAGCCAACACCACAAACGATGCCAATAATAACCACACTTGCCAAGCAATCACATAACGCGTCGCGAGACCACTGAATATGACGTAGCCAAGAAACGCTAACCAACAGACGGTCTGCAACGAGCGCAGGGTAAATAATGAGGTCAGCACTTGTGTCTTCACTCGATAATCCTGTTGGTCTTCATTCAACTACCAGTGCTTCGTTCTTAACTTCAGCATAAGAGGGCTTCCGATTTTCGCGTGGGTCCTGGCCTAAAAATAAACAAAAAGACAAGATTGAACCACAGAGGACACCGAGCGCACAGAGTCGGGAAATATTTTTCTCTGTGTGCCCGGTGCCCTCTGTGGTTAATCTGATTTAAGAGCAGACTTGGCGCTGATGTTTCTCGTTCGTACACGAACGCACCCACACGAAAAACGGACACTCGCATTATTTGAGCGAATCAACAACGAAGTCGTCAAAAATCACTGGGAAACCCGCATAGGGAATTGCCCAACAGGATGCGCGACCGCTAACGGGTTCTTTGTCAAATGGCACGCTCAACATCCATTCCTTCGGTTCTTCGGTGCCTTCGACCCAGGCTTTACCTTCGACTATCCAGGTGGTTCCCGTTGGACGGATTTGCAAATGGAACCACACCCATTTATCCGCTGGAAATGGAAAGCTGACGCTTCCTAACGACTCTTCGTTTTTAACTAATTCCAACGCTTTTTTTGCGCCAGACAATCGCAGCACCGTTCCCGTAACACCACCCAAACCATATCCGTACACCGGATAACGACGTCCCTTTGATTCGCCTTTTGCTCGGCCACGAACCATCATGTTGTCTTTAGTGGCTGGCCCAAATAAGGCGGTATAGGTATCTAGTGGTTCTGCTGCCACGACCAAGGTTTTATTACCCGCGTCGTCGGCGATGCTAAATTCGCCATTTAATACCATAATCATTTTCGGTACTTCCGTCGCCGTGTTAAAATCCTCTTTGTACGGATCTGCCGCTACGACACCGAGTATGGGAGCAAGTAATAAGCAATAACGAATCATCATGTTAATCCTTCCGTAATGCGTCGCCAACGTGTCCCATCACAGCATGACGGGTTGCACCAGCAACAACGATGAGGCCACTGATTACGATAATAATCAGAGCAAAGACAAGGTCGACCCACGGGACCGGCGTTCCTACCGAGGTCAAAGCCGGATAGACAGCCAACGCGCCAGTAAGCGCCCCGAGCACTAAACCAACCACCAAAAGCACGGCGTGTTCCATCAAGATCAAGGTGAATAAACGGCCACGAGTGAAACCAATGGCATGTGCGGCAGCCAATTCGCCACGTCGTTCCGCCACATTACGCGCCACCACCACACCAACGCCAATGCTACCAATCAGTAAGGCCAAGCCACCAAGAGTCAGGAAAATATCTAAGTACGTTCGCTCTACAGCTAAATAAGCAGCTAAGCGTTCAACGGCAGGAGCCGTATACACCCCGTAATCAGCTAACGCACGATTGAGTTCTTTGCGCACCACTTCGACTTGCGCTGCTGGCGCATCAATGAGCCATAGACCATGACCACCCTGCGATGGGAAGCGCTGTGTGAAATGCTTTTCTGAAATAAATAATCCGCCCTGTAACAATGAATGGGCAACCGTACCCACTAACACGATTTTAAATGTCTGTCCGACTTCATCCGTATAAGTCAGGTGATCGCCAACCGCCATACCTAACGACCACATCGTGGTGTTTTCATCCCCTATCGCAGGAATGGCGCCATCCAGCGTGTCGTCTAATAAATTCCATCCACCTGCCTTCATGGTCGAAGAAAAAGTAAAGCGATCTACCAATAACGACGGCTTTACACCGTACAGCCTGGGTGTCGCGCTCTTATTTAAATTTAAACAACTGGCGTCGTCACCATGACCAACGCGCACTGGCGTAAATGTAACGCTATCTGCTTTGTCTAGGCCCATTTTTTCCACTCCAAGCCGCTCACGATCTTTGCTGTCATTTAAATTTTCTGCCATCGGTACTGCGCTCGACATGACCAAGGCAAAACCGCCAGTGCCTGCGTCGCGACGTTCAGCACCCACCAAGGGATCACGACGATTAGCGCCCACCGCCACGATTAAAAAACATGCGGCGGCCAAAACGATCACCACGGCCACGCTTCGCCCACCGCCACGAGTCGCATTGGTTAACGCTAATGAGCGCAAATGTAAACGACCTAAACCAGCGCGTTGACGCCAGTCGATAAAACCTAAACACCAGCCAACTCCAGCCAATAATCCAAATAATCCAGCGCCAAAAAATAATCCTACGGCAGATTGCGGCGAGACGGGCGCGCATGTTATTGCCACCACTCCAACCGAACAAATCACGGCCATGACCCACGGCCAACGTCGAATGTTGACGCTTGGCACCACTTCCGCTCCACGCCCACGTAAAAACGACGCAATATTTTCACGATGCAATAAACGCACGCGCCAACGCAGCACGCCAGTGGCAACCAGCGCACTCGCTACCACGCCAATGATTACCGTATGCGGATATAAAAATAATGTCACCGACGTATCGCCAACGGCGGCACTCCAACCGCCACCTAAAGCCGTCAGCACCATTACCGCATAACCAATACCGAGCGCACCACCGAAACTGGCACCAGCAAACGACACCACCACACATTCCCATAAGACTAAGCGACCAACTCGCGCTGGTGGAAAACCCATTGCTAATAAAGTGCCCACCTCTTTTCGGCGACGTGCAAGCCCCAGTGCCACCAGCATGCCCGCCAAAGTCAGTGCGGCGACGACCAAGAAAAAGCCGAGTCCTAAAAATAATCCTGAAAAATCCATCGCTTTACTACTGGCACTCAGTGCCATCGCGCGCACGCCGACGGCCTGTAATCCTAAATCACTAGGCGTCAAGGCGGCTTTAATTTTTGCGGTAACTTGCGCTGGCGACAACGGCAGGCGCACTGCGGTTAATGCGCCGAAGCGATTAGCAAACAAACGGCGACCTGCCTCTAAGCTGATAAAGGCTTTGGGAGTTCCTTTATGGCTATCCCAATACGTTTCATCAACCGGACGAATTTTTCCTAAATCAATGGGAACCCCTGGATGCCAATTTTTACAGTCCTCTTCGTCCGAAATACCAGGAAAACGTGGCATCAACTCGCGATCGGCTGCCGCACCGCTGATAGGCACAACGGCACGCACGGTAAACGTCGATAAATCTTCAGCTAAACCACCAGACGGCCCGATAATAAAATACCGCAACGTAATTTTGTCACCCACCTTCGCTTTTAAATCGTCCGCCAACCATTGATTAATGGCGATTTCATCTGCACCCAAATCTGCTGGCAGTGGCGCACCCTGCTGTGGCAATTGTTCCCAGGCACCACCCGCAACCAACGAATACGGGGTTGCGTGATCGCCATGACGTAATTCATTTACGAAATAAGTCACCACCCCGGCCGCCTGATTTTCGCTGGTCAATGCGGTGGCTAACGGTGCATCTAAAAATATTCGTTCGGCTCGTACTTCGGTGCGTTCAGCCACGGTTCGCACTTCAATCAGTGCATCATCAGGAATCCATTCCTTTGCTAAAGCGGAGGACACCGCCGATTCAAGGGCGCCTTGAACCAGCACCACATTGGCAATGCGATCCATATCTGTTTTTGCTTGCAGCCCAGCCAAATCTAAGAATGCCGTTGGTGTTGAAATTTGTGCAGCGGCTAAACTAAATCGACCAAAATGAGCATCGTCTAGCACTTGTTTAACCGTCACCCGCATAGCCACAGTCGTATCATTGGTCGACGACAACGGCGCATCGCGCGGCAAAAATCCAGGCTTTTCAGCCCGGAGCAAAATACTATCGCCAACCTTGGCCTGTAATAATTGGGCCAACGCCTGATTAAGTGCCACTTCACGCGCTCCCAACGTCACCGTCGCTGGAGTTGGCGCTAATTGCCAAAATCGCTGATCAACGCCACAAATATGAATCGCATTTGCTCGTTGTTCGCCATTGGATGATAAACCACGCAACAATAATATCGGCGCGACGGTTACTTTTTTCCCCTCCGTCGCCATTAATTGCTGCGCCAAACGTGGCGCTATGGTATCGCGAATAAATCGACCATTACCGATTAGAGCGGTATCGACTTGTCCAATACGCGCTAACGCGGTGGCGTGTAAACTGCCACGCACGCTGTCGCCAATCACCAACGATCCGGTAATGACCGCTGCGGCAACAGCGATTCCCAACAACACCAGCGCGTGATCGCGTCGATGGTACAGAGCGGTGCGTAGAATATACGCTAGCCAAGTCATTTGCTGAGTCCGGAAGTCCGGAAGTCCGGAAGTCCGGAAGTCTTGACTAATGAGAACTTGATAGCGATTAATATCACGCGACAGCTCCCACGGTGAGGTCAATTTTTCTCGCCATGCGTTCGGCCAGAGCGGGACTGTGGGTGACGACGATTAAGGCGGTTCCGGATTGTTTATTGAGCGTCACTAAAAGATCTGAGACGGTGGTGGCGGTGGCTTGATCAAGTGCGCCGGTTGGTTCGTCGGCAAGGATCAACTTGGGCCGATTAATCAGCGCACGTGCAAGCGCGACGCGTTGACGTTCACCGCCGGATAATTGTGCGGGGCGACGTTGTTCTTTTCCGGATAATCCGACTTGGGCTAATAATTCGCGAGCGTAAGCTCGTACGTTTACTTCATCTGGGCGAGTCGGTAAGGCCAGCGTTGGCAGTAAAACGTTTTCTTCCGCACTCAGTTGTGGCAATAAATGATGATCTTGAAAAACAAAACCAACGGTAGTGGCACGACAAACGGCCATCTCAGCATCGCTGAGTCCAGTGATTGCTTGTCCGTTTATAGTAACCACACCACTGGATGGACGATCTAATCCTCCGATGCAATTGAGTAACGTGCTTTTGCCGCAGCCCGATGGTCCAACCACGGCGACGGATTCCCCCGCCGCAACAGTAAATGATAACGCGCTAAAAACGGGCGTCTGTTCGCCGTACGCTTTGGATAAATTATTGACCTCAAGTAACATGATGGCCCCTAAAATAAAACCGCTGACTGATTATTTGCCCCATTTGACCCAGCGTTTCGCTTTCATTTCAAAGCGTGGCAACGTGCCCGCCCCGACCGTAGTGACTGGAATGCGTAACGCTAACGATGCGCGTAAGGCTTCGGCTAACGTTTTTGCGACAATTTTACCATCCGCGCCTTTTACCGGTTCGATGGTAAGTGCCATTTCGGCCATGCCGCGTTCGTCGGTTAAATCGACGCGGTATTCCGCGATGTCATTAAAGCGGCGCACGACTGATTCCACCGCAGAGGGATACACATTCACACCGCGCACAATAATCATGTCATCGGTGCGACCTAAAATTCCGCCATCTAATGCCAGATGGGCAACTTCCGGTGGAGGATCGGTAGCAACTTTCACTAAATCACCTGTGCGATAACGAATCAGGGGTGTCCCTAATCGTCCGAGCGTGGTCAACACCAGCTCGCCTGGAGTCCCAGCCGGAACCGGCTGTTCTGATTTCGGATCAATGACTTCAGCTAAATACGCCGTCTCTAATACATGTAAAAAACGCGGACGTTCGGGATGTTGCCACGACACCGGGCCAACTTCGGTCATGCCGTGATGATCAATGATTTTCACTCCGGGCCATAATTCACTAAGCCGCGCGCGCACCGCTGGAATACTGCCGCCGGGCTCGCCGGCGACAAACAACAGGCGTAATTCCGGGATCGTTATCTTTTCTTCCAACGCCGCTTCACCCAGACGCATGGCATAGGTCGGCGTGCAGGCCAATACGGTGGAGCCACTATCGCGCATCACTTCTAAACGACCGCGCGTACTGAGTCCTCCACCTGGAATCGCTAAGCAGCCGAACCGTGTCGCCGCTTCAAAGGCTGTCCAAAATCCAAGGAATGGGCCAAATGAAAATGCCGCGAATACACGATCCGCTGGGGTCATGCCCACCGCTTTGTAAAAATACATCCACGATTCGACCATCCACGTCCAGCTTTCCGCCGTGTCCAACCAGCGCATGGGATGGCCAGTCGAGCCGCTCGTCTGGCTGTAATGCACATACCGCTCTAACGGAAAGGTCAGATTAGAACCAAATGGTTGATGAGCGCGGTGATCCGCGACTAATTCAGCTTTCGTGGTGAAGGGGAATCGTGCTAAAAATGTCGCGCGATCACAATCCTTACCCGCAATATTCGCCGCGCGCATTTTGGCCGTGTAAAACGGATTACGCCCATCAATCGCTATGAGCATCGCGCGCAAGTACGTATCTTGCGTAGATTCGATGGATGAGCGATTCGTCATGGGATTTCTTCGCTATTGCGAAGGAGCCTTATGGATTGGTTGATGGAGCAACTGGAGCTGGCGGAACTGCCGTCACTGCTTTGGCAGGAGGCGTTGCTGGTGGTTTATAGAGTGTCACCAACGTTCCGCCGCCAGCGGCCAAAATAATACCGAGAATAAATTCCCAACGCAGCGATCCCCAACCGCCGGCTGGTGGGTGCATGCCAATCGCAACAAATGCGTTAATGATCGGTGCACCGGCAAAAACAATGGCCATCACAGTAACCGGATGGCCTTTTGCACCGAACGCCAACAGCACGCATAATGCACCGATAGCGCCTAAAATACCAGCGGCTAACGACCACCACAGACCTTTACTCGGAAATGACCAATCCGCTCCACCAAACCATAATAAGGCAACTGGCATTAATACGGCCGTCAAGAAATACGCCACGCCAACAATGAGGAACGCTTTGGTTCGACCATGAATTGGGTCACCCATCGCGAGCTGTCCGGTATGCAGCAAGATGCCGTACAGGCCCCAGCTCACGACAGTGGTCAAGGTAAATAATAGCCAAAGTGGCGAAGAGGACGTTTCGGGCATGGTATTTCCGGAGGTTTATTTGACTGGATAGTTGGAAGCGGTCCGACGTCCGACGTTCGAGGTCTTGCGCGACCTTAGACGAGGTTGAAACGGACGACTGGTTGTGCGGCTACAGAAAATCTGGAGCCCATTAGAATAAGCGTTGGTTATGAGAACACCGCGCCACCCACATTTAAAGATCATAATTTACCCTCAAATCGGGCTAATTCTGCTGCTGGGGCAATGGTTATTAAATTCGTAAACGTTGGCAGTGGTACTGATTTTACTTCACCATCAATACGCGCCACGCTGACCACGACGACTTTACCGCGCGCTAAGGGTTTATCTGCTTGCTCACCGACTTTCCAAAATCGGAAGTCGAAGTGCAGAGCTTTTTCCTTTTTCTCACGTACTAATAAATGAATATCGAATTCTTCATCATAGCGTAAGGAACGGCGGTAATCGCATTCCGCATGGACGCGTGGCCAGCCAATTACTTCGCCACGATCATTTTCACCGGGGTGGACGATATAACCAAGTGAACGCACAAAAGCGTGTTCACAGATTTCCATGTAGCGAAAGAAATTTGAAAAATGGACAATTCCGGCCATGTCGGTTTCGTGAAATTCAACACGGCGACGAAGGGTAAATTCAAACGTCATGCGGCGGCTCCTGATCCACGGTCGCACAAGCGCGCATACTTGGTGGCCATGGCATCGGCGCTGAAGTGCTCACGCACCGCCGCATTACCAATCATTCCCATCTCGTGCGCTCGTTTCGGATCGGACAGCAGCGTGTCGAGCGCATTCGCCAGGGAAAGCGCATCATCGCCAGCCGCCAATAGACCGCCCTGGGTCGCGGTTATTAATTCCGGGAAAGCGCCACTCGGAGGTTGCACCACCGGCACACCACTGGCCATCGCCTCCAACACATACAATCCGAATGCTTCGCCATAGGTAGCGGGCACTGACAACACGCTAAGTGAGCGCAAAAACGCTTGTTTCTCTTCTCTACTTAAAGTGCCCTGAAACGTGGTGCGATCAGTTAAACCGGCAGCGGCAATTCGTTTTTGTAATTCACTCACGTAAATCGCATCCGCTTCCGTGCGGCTTCCGGCAACGGACAAGCGCACGTGCTGTAAATGTGGGCGCTTGGCTAAGTGTAAAAATGCCTCCACTAACACACCTAACCCTTTGAGTGCTGATTGGCGGGCTAGATAACCCAGCGTCACCACCGCTGGCGCAGATGACGTTGCAGCAAAACCCGTGAAATCAATGCCATTATGGACAGTCACCACGCGAGTTGGTGCTATCTGTAGACGTTTAGCCATTAATTGACCATAGTAATCACTAACCGACGTCACCGCGTCACAGGCTTTCACTAAGGTTGCCACCTGATCCCAGGCTTTCGTACGATACGGTTCAGGCAAACTATCCAGAAAAGAATCCTCGCCTTGTAACGTGCACACGATGCGCGCGCCCAGGGTTTGTTTCAGCATCGGTGCGACGCCCAATAACATGGCGTTTGATATCGACACCACATCCCACGGTCCACGTTCTTTAATCCAAGCGGTGAGCTTGCGTAATTCTTTCACCTGTCGGCCTTTTTCACCCGCGAGCATCGACAGCATTAATTCACCGACCATACGCGGCGAAGTCATTTCCGCCTTGGTCGCTGACCAACGTAATAAACGTTTACTATCCAACAGTCGATCAAACCACGCGGGCGTATAGCGAAACAAACTCGACTGCTGCTGTAAAAATACATTAATTCCGCCAAAAAATATCGGACACGACTCGTCATCGCCCTGTCCCGCTTCCAACACCGGCGGTAAATACATCGGAACTAATAACACCTCATGCCCCAAACGCCGCAAACCATGAACCAACATTTGGTCACGCATGCACGAGCCGCAGTAATATGAACCGGTACCGGCGGTTAGATGAATAACTTTCATCTGACTATCCGGAAGTCCGGACTTCGTAATATAGCAATATGGCCGAAGTCTTTAGTAAGCATAATTAATAATTATTTTGGCGATTTCCTTGCCACCAACGGTCCGCCAAAATCTAATTCTTCTGGAATTGTAGCAAATTCTTTGAAGGCGCTAAATAACGGTACGAAATCTTTTTCGACATGGCCGATAATGCAGTCGGTAAGATCTGCGGCGAGATCTGGATATTTGCGAATGAAATGTCCGAAGTTTACTTCGGGATCATAGAAGGCGTAAACTAAACGG
>SYDV01000032.1 GCA_005801395.1 Planctomycetia bacterium
CGATTATTTTAACGGAAGAATTTACCTTGAACGAACGAACCACTATGCACCAGGTGGGCTAGTTTTTGATCCATTAGCACCTAATGGATATCATCCACTTATTGCGGGGGGAAGTCATGCCCTTGCGCCAAACGTCATCGTTGGTCTTGTGGATCAAGGCTCTGATATTTCGTTAGGCCTTGGAGCAGGAAATTGGTCGGTCTATCCGTCGACAAAAGCTATTCGTATTGATAGAGCCGCATCCATATCACGATCGATAGGAATATATTCAGCTCATACGTGTTACATTTGGGGGAACTTTAACACGAACGATAGGCAAGGAATATCCATTTACGCCGATAGTATGGTGGCGTTATCAGAGGCTTGGGTTGATACGGATGAACTGAATAAAGTCGCTAGCAGAAACGGCGCAATTATTAATGCAATAATCGTAACTAATAACGTTCCTACGGATTTAGAGAATGATGTAGATGGTGGAAGTGGTGGCGTGCAAAACATTTTCAGATTTTTGGAAGATTGGAGCGATAAATATTTCTCATTTAAGGGATCTATTATCGTAAGCGGACGAGCGAAATACACCCGTTCACCAATATACGACCAAGCTTTTCATAAAGAGCCAATTTTGCGATTCACTTATGATGAAAGATTAGAAACGTCAGCCGGTCAGCCTATATCATCACCAAAATCGACTCAGAAAAAACGTATTTTTGCAACTGTTAGTAAATAAACGCTCAGGTCTTTATGGTGAGTTTGAGTTAGTTGTTTAAAAACCGCGTCATGAACCGTACAAACGGTTCATGATCCGCCGTTGCGGCGCATTCTCGCGCACTGTGCATCGATAACATCGGCGATCCGATGTCGGCCACGGCGATGCCTAATCCCGTGGCGGTGATCGGGCCAATGGTGCTACCGCAGCCAAGATCGGTGCGGGCGACGAAATCTTGTAAGGGAACATCGGCTTGTCGGGCGATTAGACGCATGGCTGCGGCGGTTGCGCCGGTCGTGGCGTAGCGTTGATTGTGATTGGTTTTAAGCACGGGACCTTGGCCAAGTTGTGGTTTATGCCGGGGTTCATGTCGATCCGCATAATTCGGATGAACAGCGTGCGCCATGTCGGCCGACATCATGGTGCTCGATGCTAATGCGGCAAAATAGGCGCTGCGCGATAAACCAAATTCAATGGCGATGCGTTCTAGCGTGGTCGCCAATAAGGGGCCTTCAGCGCCGGTGGCACTGGCACTACCAATTTCTTCGTGATCAAAACAGGCCAAAACTTGAACCGTGGTTTCATCGCCGTGGTGGTCAGCGAGTAATGCTAATAAGCCGGCATGACAGGACGCTAAATTATCCAACCGTGGAGCAAATAATAAGGAGTCATGATCTCCGCCAATGGCACTGGGTGTCAGATCGTACAAAGACAGATCATGGCTGACAATCGCCTGCGGAGATACGCCAGCTGATTTACCGAGAAGATCAAGCAATGCCTCTGCTGGATCGCGATCCGTGGCGAGTCCCCAAATGGGCGCGAGGTGTTGTTGCGCGTTTAATTTAACCCCATCGTCGTTTATTTTTCGGTCTAAATGAATGGCTAATTGTGGCACACGAGCAATCGGTTTATGGATGTGCACTAGGTGTTGAGCGCCATCGGCGGTGAACACAGAACCAGCTAACCCTAAATCCCGATCTAACCAACTATTCAGCAACGCGCCGCCATACACTTCGACGCCTAATTGGCGACACCCTTCGCAGTGATAGGCCGCTTTTGGTTTTAGTCGTAGATGTGGTGAATCCGTATGTGCCCCAATGAGACGGAATTGTCGTATGGACCGTGATTTCAATACGAAGGCAATAATGCTGGCACCTTGTTGAACAAAATATCGACCGGGCTTTAAGTCCCATGCTGGCTGTGTCGGATCACAGGCGGTAAATTGTGCCGTAATCAGGCGATCGCGTAAGGTGTGCGCTGCGTGCAGCGGGCTTGGTGAAGCATCGATAAAATGACACAAATCATGAACGACGGTGGTTTGCATAGGCACTATGGTGTGGGCGGTGGCGCGTCCGCAACGTTGGAACGCCTGCGTGCGCATTTTAGCAAGGAATCACGTGATGGTCAGGATGATGACCTGGGCCTTTTTTCCTTAAACGTGTGTGCGAGACAACCGAATAACTACGACAACAATGAGTTGTATGGTGTGATGCTTGACTGAAACCGTACCTCTTCGCAAAAGGAGTTCTTACATGCGATCATTCAGAGAATCTGCAACATCAACAATATCAGCCTGGTTATTGTTCAGCGTTGGAATTTTCGTGGTTGGAGGCTGTCAGCCAACCGACCGTCCTACAACTTCTGGAGTATCAACCGTGCAAACTTTGGGTTCTATTGACCGTCTCGACCCTGCTTTAAATGCTTTAGTGCCAGTAGCCGCACAAATGGAAATAATTGCGGAAGGATTTGATTGGAGTGAAGGACCCGTGTGGGTGAAAACCGGCGGAACAACCGGCTATTTATTGTTTAGCGATATTCCGCCCAACAAAGTGCACAAATGGGAAGCGAATAAAGGCGTCAGTGTTTATTTGCAGCAAAGCGGCTGGTTAGGACCAATTCCACGTCCGGACAGTTCCCCACCCGATGAACCAGGATCGAATGCTTTAATCGTCGATGCGCAGGGACGCTTGGTGTTATGCCAACATGGTCTGCGGCAAATGGCACGCATGGATGCGCCGATGACGGCACCGGCGTCAAAATTTGTGACCATTGCTGATCGTTATCAGGGCAAGCGTCTCAATAGTCCGAACGATGCGGTATATCATCCGAATGGCGATATTTATTTCACCGATCCTCCATACGGCTTGCCACGTAAAATGGATGACCCGACAAAAGAGCTGGATTTCCAGGGCGTTTATCGTGTGAAACCAGATGGTACGGTGACGTTATTGACGAAGGAAATGAGCCGACCCAATGGCCTCGCATTTTCACCGGATTTAAAAACACTGTACGTGGCAAACTCTGATCCCAAGCGCGCTATTTGGATGGCCTTTCCCGTTAAAGAAGATGGCACGCTGGGTGAAGGAAAAGTATTTGTCGATGTCACCAATCAGGTTGGCAAACTGAAAGGATTACCAGATGGCATGAAAATAGATAAGGCAGGTAATATCTTTGCAACGGGCCCAGGCGGTGTGTTGATCTTTAATAAAGATGGAAAACACCTAGGAACCTGCTTGACCGGCCAAGCGACCAGCAATTGCGCCTTTGGTGAAGACGGTAAAACCTTATTTATTACCGCAGATAATTATATTCTACGTCTGCGCTTATCGACGATTGGTGTGGGATATTGAATTGAGCATAAAACAATTGTGTTGAAGTTACGAGCGTTGAAAACGCCGTTCTAATTCGCCCCACGATAAATCTAAAGTCGTGGGGCGTCCGTGTGGACAGTGTTCTAAATCGTCAAAACGATCTAATAAACGCGCTAATTCCCATAATTCGTCGTTGCCTAATTCTTGTCCGGCTTTAACCGCTGCGTGACAAGCAGCGCTATGAGCTAAACGTTCAGACAGCGCCGAAGTCACGGCATTCGGCGCTGGACTAGAGGCTAATTCAGCAAAAAACCGCGCCCAGTTGGTGCGTTTTAATAAGGCGGGATGCGCGGTAATCGCAATTTGTCCCTGGGGCGTGACGCTGGCCAAAATGCCGACACGCGCAATTTCTGGTAATAACGGTGCCAATAATGCAACTTCATGACGTAATAAATCGATCGTTATGGGTATTAATAATTCTTGGCGACCGTGGGCAAGGATATCGGCGATGCTGGGATCAAGGACATGTAATAAAGCTTTTTCATGGAGCGCATGTTGATCGACCAAACGAATACCACGATCAGTTTCGATCAGCACAAACATGCGATTGAGTTGTAACACGCGACGAATGCGGGTGGTGGCTTTGGCGGGAATATTCGGCGCGGATGGCGCTGTGGGCGACGAACTGACATACGCAGCGGTTGTTTCAGCGACGCGATTATTCGTCAAATGATTCGCCAAGGGCTCGCGGTTTTCTGGTTCAGCGAGGGGAACAATCGGCGGAATAAATCGTTCTTGTATTACGATTTGGGCAGATGGCTGTTGCAATGATGGTTGTGACAAAGGCGCAGGGCGAACAATGGTGCGTTGAATAATCGCAGAGCCAGGCGGATGAGTTGGCGCACTGGTCGTGTTGCTCTTGCTTGCCGTGGTGGTTGGTAATAAGGAAAAACCACCAGCATTTGCGCTGAGCACCATTTGCAAAGCTTGGCGGACAAAAGCAAACACTTCACCTTCATGGCGAAAACGAACTTCGGATTTTGTTGGGTGCACATTGACGTCGACCTGGGATGGATCGATGTCTAAGTGGAGAAAAACCGTTCCGTGCAATCGTGGTTCAAGAAAGCCCTTAAAACCATCGCGAATAGCGGCAAATAACAAACGATCTTTGACAAAACGACCATTGAGGAAAATAAATTGGCGTTTGGTGGTAGGTCGCGCTTCTTGTGGATGAGCAATAAAACCAGCAATTTGCATGGTGTCGGTATGATGTGCGACAGCCAATAAACGATCGGCCAGCGCTGCGCCAAACAGCGAGCGTACTCGTGTTTGTAAGGTTTCACCGGATGGTTGATCAAGAGCGGTGCGATTATTGATGTCCAAACGGAAGGCGACTTGTGGATGACTCAACGCTAGGCGCATGACTTGATCGGTGACATGACCAGCTTCGGCGGCTTCGGTTTTTAAAAACTTTAATCGCGCGGGAACATTCCAAAATAAATTTCGCACACTGATGCGGGATCCAGGCGCCATCGCGCAAGGGGCAAATGCTGTTTCCGTACCACCCGATAAACGTAATTCATATCCTTGTGCGGCATCATGCAAACGACTGGCTAAACTAATTTCACTAACTCCGGCGATCGATGGTAATGCTTCACCGCGAAACCCAAGGGTGGAAATGCGAAATAAATCATCTGCGGTGTAAATTTTACTCGTGGCGTGACGCGACACGGCTAAACGCAAATCGTCTTCGCGCATTCCATGGCCGTCATCTTCGACTTCGACTAATCGTCGACCACCATCTTCCAGGCGAATAACCACCTGTTTTGCCCCGGCATCCAAAGCATTTTCTGTCAGTTCTTTTACCACCGCTGCTGGGCGTTCGACCACTTCACCAGCGGCAATTTGATTAGCAATCAGATCAGGTAATTGACGAATAATGGGTGGCTGGGTGGCCATAACGTGACGTTATCCCGATGCCGTGGAAAAAATTAAAGGCGCAGCAGGTTCATGTTCGTGCAGGACAGCGTTTTTTGGTTTTATATTGGGCAAAACAAAAGGTGGGCTTGGCGCTAAACGTCGACTTCCGCGACAACGCATCAAGCTTAACAAGACGGCGCGGAAAAAACGTAAGGTATCAAAGAGCGGATGAACGCCTGATTTTTTATCATTATAAATAACGGTGATTGGAACTTCGACGACGCGACAACCAGAGCGTGCCGCTAATACACACATTTCAGATTCTAAATCATAACGATGACCAGTCATAGGTAGTGACAATAATAAACGTGGATCGCAAACTCGATATCCACTTTGACTGTCACGAATGCGCCGACCTGCTGCTAATGTCACTAAGAGACTGCTTAAACGATTAAGGAACCGCCGATGGAGTGGTTGCTGTTGTAGATTTAACATACGCATACCAATGACTAAATCCGCACCAAGTAAGGCGGCTTGAATCAGGCGCGGGGCTTCTAACGGATCGTGTTGTCCATCGCCGTCTAATAATAAAATGCGACGATAACCATGTTCGACTGCGAAACGGCAAGCGGCAATAATCGCCGTGCCTTTGCCGCCATTAGCGCGTTGTAGTACCAGTGCGCCTTGTTCCCGCGCGACTTCAGCGGTCGCATCACGACTGCCATCATCAACCACCAACACCGTGAGCCCCAGCGAGCGCAAGCCAACAATGACCGGAGCAATACGGGACGCTTCATTGTAAGCAGGAACAACCGCTAACAGTGATTGGCGGCAGCTAGCTGCTTGCTCTCTCGACAGGGGTGGCCGACGCATGGGTCAGAGATGCTAGACCATCGTTTATCAATACTAGTCGTACCTTGGCGAGTCGATTTGCTGCTGATAGCCGGCAGTGTCTGTTTATTCACCGCCTGACGGTGTCATTAGCGGCATGAGCCGATGATTCGTTACTCTGGTAGCGGCTTACCTTTGGTTTCAGGGCAGAGCCAGATGACCACCATACCAACGATATAGACCAAACTGATAATCGCGCAGGTGCTGGCCAAACCGCCGAACCAGTCTGGTTTCACGCCGAAACTCAGAATGACTGAAGCCGTAATAATGCGGCCAGCGTTGAAGGCGAATCCCTGAGCCGTGGCGCGTAATCGGGTGGGGAATAATTCTGGTAAATAGAGGGGTAACCAGCCGTAAAAACTGGCAGTAACCAAACCAACAATAAACGTCAGCAGTAAAAATGATGAACCATACGCTGGCGTAGCCCAGAATAACCATGAGCAGAAACCAAGCGAAGTGACAGCCATGAAGAAGTAGCTCATGCGTCGAGTCAGGAATAACGCTAAGACGCTAGCAAATAAACAACCGGCGACCGAACCAATGGCAGACCAGATTTGCGTATATTGTCGTGAAACGGGATCTTTATCACTTAGGTCATAAGCAATCGAAGGAAGATTCTGTACCGAACCCCACGTGCCGAGTAACGCGATAGCAGCCAACGCTGTTCCCAGAAAAACCATGCGCCGATGTTGTGCGCTAAAGATTTCAGCCAAACGTACGGGAGCAGCATTCTGTGAAGCATGTTTCCATTTTTCTGATTCAGGAACAAATAAACGAATAAAAAACGTAAGTAACGCTGGTAGGGCACCCAGCATCATTAATAGACGCCAGCCACCATTATCAGTACCTTTGGCAACCAAGCTTTCTGATAAGCCAAGCGCTCTTAAACCAGCGCCGAGTTCATTAATATAAAGTCCGGCAAAGGCGATTATGGCAATGCCAATATTTGCCGCCGCTCCGATAATGCCGGCTAATAACCAACGTTTATTCGATGGCCAAACTTCCATGACTAAAGCGACGCCCAACGACCATTCACCGCCCATACCAAGCGCAGAAAGGAAACGCAGTAGGACTAATTGATCGACCGTTTGTGAGAGGCCGCACATGCCAGAAAAAATGGAATAGGATAACACGCTCCAGGTCATCGCTCGCACACGACCATAACGATCACCAAGCCAGCCGAATAACGCACCACCGCAAGCCGCACCAATTAAAAATGCTGCGACCACCCACACATGGTTTGACTCATAAAGCGATGGGTTGGCATCCAGTACCGCTTTACCGCCAACTAATTCTTGAATCGCTGGTTTGGAAATCAGTGGGTATAAGCCAATTTCCACACCGTCGAATAGCCAGCCAAGAAATGCGGCTAATAAGGCCATCCACCGTCCACGAGCGTTGGCGGGTGAGATTTCGGAAATAGTCTGCGGTTGTGACATAAGGTATTTATACCGAGGCCAGCGGGCCAAGGTGGCTCCATTTCTTGGCTCAGCGAATAATAGCAAATCTGGCAAAAGCTAGGCGGATGATCTCAAAGTATGATGTTCGATGCGTGTGAATTTTTGACACAGTGATCGTATCGAGCAAATTCCAGCGTGTCAAAGATCGAAGACTCGCAAATCAATCAACTACCGTTCTTTCCCACGTGATAGAGTCGATTACATCTGCCTAACGCAGCAACGGATGTATCGGGCATCCGTACATGTTCATTCACCAGTCTACTTCATGTGAAGTAAATAAGCACAGAAATGAGTTTTTATGACACTTAATTTATTCTTTCCTCGCATCATCAGTGTGGTTTCCACGTTGATGTTTTTGGTGTCATTTGACGGAAATGCCGCTGAAAAAAAAGATGCTGCAAAGGATAAAAGCGCCGCTGAAAAACAAATGGCGCTCACACCAGAAACGGCAGGGCCTGATTTTGCCGTGATGGGTGAATATGTTGGAACGGTTGATGGTGCGGCCTTAGGAGCGCAAGTCATCGCACTCGGCGATGGGCAATTTACCGCCGTTCTATTACCAGGCGGCCTTCCTGGCGCGGGCAACACCACCCTGCGAAGTGAAATGACCGGCAAGCGCACCGATGACACCACAACCTTCACCGGCGAAGGCGGAAAAGGCACCATAAAAGGCACGACCTTTACGGGTACTGATGCTGCCGGAAAAGAATTCACTCTTGCGAAAACTCAACGACAAAGCCCAACCTTAGGGGCGGTGGCGCCCGCTGGCGCGATTATTTTATTCGACGGAAGTAACACCGATGCCTGGGATAAAGGCAGCAAAGATGAGGCCGGCTTTTTGAAAGTTGGCGCAATTACCAAGCAAAAGCTCACTAGTTTTTCTCTGCATTTAGAATTTAGACTACCATTTAAACCTTTTGGCCGTGGCCAAGACCGTTGTAATAGCGGTGTTTATATCCATCAAACCTACGAATTTCAGGTACTCGACTCATTCGGATTACCGCTGGCAAATAATCATACTGGTTCGCTTTACACCGTATTAGCGCCGAAAATTAACATGGTGTTTCCACCATTAACCTGGCAAACCTACGACATTGATTTCACTGGCCCAGGCTTTGACGCGGAAGGCAAAAAAAATCGTAACGCGCGCGCGACCGTACGCTTGAATGGTGTGGTAGTACAGGACGATATTGAAATACAAAATGGCACAGGCGCGAATAAAAAACGTCCTGAATTACCCGAAGGCGGCAATTTATTATTACAAGATCACGGCAATCCCGTGGTCTTCCGGAACATTTGGGTTGTGGCGAAATAACCGTTTTCTGAACAACAAGTTGCCCCCTGGGATCGCCACTCTCCAGAGTGGCTCTGTTGTGAATGATGGAAAAACGGAAAAATCCCGGCAGGGCTGTCTTAAATAGATAAGCAAACCATGATTCCACACCCATCCACGCGGTGTGATGGTGGTTGCCTCATGCAATTGGACCAAGCCATCGGGGCCTTC
>SYDV01000411.1 GCA_005801395.1 Planctomycetia bacterium
GTGAGGGTCGCTAGCGCGATGAGATTCTCTGTGCTGCACAGGGCGATAAGAATTTCGTACATGCGCGCGGATCATTGTGGGTTTAGAGCGACGTCCAGTAGGTGGTGGGCGCTGGTCCTGGTAAACGAGCGATTACGCCCATGCTGTCGCGCCCATGCCAAAACGCGCCGACCAACCCACCGATGACCCTGCTTTTGGCAGTTTCGATCCCGCATTACATACGCCCATCGCGTTTAGCGATGCTGATTGGACCTGGTTTGTTGACCGTTGTGCTGCACTCAACATTCCCAATGCATCAACGCATCGTTTGGCGCTTGAGGCTTTATACGGTCATTTGTTTGGGGTTAACCGTTGGCTCAATTTAACTAAATTAACTGAGCCACGTGATTATTTAAAATTACATATTCTCGATAGCATTTCGATTGTCGGGGATAGTCGTTTGCGTCACATGGCAGAAGGTACGCCTTGTGTCGACTTGGGGTCAGGCGGAGGTTATCCAGGCCTACCATTAGCGTTGTGGTACCCGCGAATCCCCTGGGTATTAGTTGACGCACGGCAGAAGAAAGTCGATTTTTTAAAGGTCGCGTGCGAGTTAACCGGAAATGAACAGGCAAGTGCCCGACATATGCGTGGCAGTGAAGTGGTCAGCAAAGCGCTTGATTTGCGTCGTCGTTGCCAATTAGTGACCTGTCGCGCCATGGGACAGGCGGCGGAAATTTTAAGTGAAGCGGCGCATTTCCTGCAAAAATCTGGTCATCTCATTATTTATAAAGGTCCAGCTTTTGCCGGCGAAGAAAAAGCGGCAGCGGCAAAAGCCTGTGAAACGTTAGATTTCCGTTTTATTGGTGAACGCAAAGTCGTGCTCGAAGAGGGCGACCCAGAACGCGTCATGGTTATTTATCAGCGCATACACTGAAGCCGTAATTTAGTTAATCGCGGTAACCGCTCAGCCACACGTGTTCTAGTCGACCATCTTCGACTTCGCTGATCATGACCGATTGCGAATCGCGCCAATGAATTCCCGCGAGGCCACATCCTGGCCACCAACCACCGAGTGCGGTTGGTGCGCTAATTTTCTTTCCTGGTAAATCAGCCAATAATTTTGCGTCGCTCGGAATTAATGCGCCACCATCTAGGGTTACATCGGCATTCCGATAACCGTAAATTAATTCACGCCCACCCCCAGGCCCAGCTTCTAGGAGTCCGGCAATAAGTCCGTCGCTGACGGGCCATGGAGAACCACTGAGTTTGCTCACGACATTCTTACTCCAGGCATTGTGCCGCTCTCCAGCAACTACGAGTGCCATTGGAGCACGACCAGTGGATACCAAATTGGCGGCAAACCGCAGTGCTAATAATGGACTGGCAGCTCCATGACTGATCGTGGAAGTTGGGCCACGTAAGTTCAGCATTTCTCCGAGTGCGGCAGCGCAAGAATTATGCACCGAAGTAGTAAATGGTGTAGGGCTTCCACCTGTGTCGCCATAGGTCGCCAGGCTCGTGGCAAAGCGGAACGTTGATTCGACGGCACCATAACTGGTCGCAACAATGACGGCAGTGTCGGGTGACAGTCGTGCGCCTTGTTGTTGTAGACGATCTACGGCGGCCGTTGCTAAACGCACTAAGGGATCAAGTCGCCGACGTGATCCAGCGGGCACCCAAATTGGCCACGTATCACTATCGATTGGATGTTCTGGTATTGCTCTGGCAAAACGACTTAGGCGCATCGTTCACCTCGACCAAATGCAAGACAGGCATTAACTCCACCAAATGCCAAGGTGGTCGACAGAACAACGTTCGGTGTTGCGGCCCGCGTTTGTTGTAAAACTTCAATTCCGGACACGGGTGTTTCGTTGTTTGCGCCGGCACTGGCCCATATTTTTTGATCAATTAACGCAAGACAACTCGCGACGGCTTCAATGGCGGCTGCCGCGCCCATGGTATGGCCAAAATTGCGTTTGGTTGATGCTGTCGGAATAGCACCGAATAGACGGGAGAGCACGAGTGATTCGACCTGATCATTATCACGCGTGCCGGTGCCATGTGCGTTGACATAGCCGACCTCTGAGTGGGCGATATTACCATCAGTCAAACAATCATTAATCGCACGTGCTAATTGATTGCCGGTCGGTTCTGGACTGGTGAGATGAAAAGCGTCAGCGTATTGACCCCAACCAAGCACGCTGGCAAGCGGAGTTGCACCACGCCGGCGAGCATGTGTTGGATCTTCAATAATTAGTGCCGCAGCACCTTCCCCTAAACTCATGCCAGCGCGTTCATTTGTCAGTGGCCGACAACCCTTAGGATCGACTAACATTAAACTGGTAAATCCAGCAAGGGTCACTCGGGTTAACGCGTCGCTACCAACGGCGATGGCTCCCGGACATGCGCCGCTGCGCACTAATTCCATGGCTTCAATAATGGCGGCGGCAGCGCTGGCGCAGGCTAATGCGTGGGTACTTTGTGGGCCATGGACACCCAATAAATGGGCCAACATTTGCGTCGTGCGATGTGGGTGTTGGCGACAATAAATGGGCGATACATCAGTTTGACTGTGATTTAAAAAGAAGGCTTCGCTCTCTGGCATACCGCCGGTGCAACTACCAACGACGATACCAAAGGCTGAAGCCTGCGCGGGAGTTAATCCAGCTTGCTGAAAGGCTTCGCGTGCGGCGCAAAGGGCGAGGGCCTGGGTGCGACTTTGTAGTGGTGGCAAGGTGGCGGTAACCATGCCGACGGGTACGTTGCGTGCGATCGGCTGCGAAGCCAAAGGGACACTCTTTAAACCATCAAGTCCGGCTTCTAAGGCGTAGCGTTGTGCTGCTAGCCCACGACCTGCGGCACTAACACATCCCATACCGGTAATGGCGAGTGGCATGCCGGGCATGCGAGGTAACGTGGACGGTTCGGACATGGCGCGCGGATTGTGGTGCAAGCACAGGGGGCTCAAGGTGCTAACCCGTGAAAGTTGCGCACTGAAAAATTAGTTGGTCACCGCAGCAACCATTGCAGCGATGCGGTCAATCGCTGGTATCACCAATCGTTGTTGTTGAGCGGCATCCAATAATGGTTGGATGACCCACGGTAATTCACCAGCGTCGGCAACCACCGAAGGATGGTGATCGCCAAGCTGAGCAAAAAAAATGCTCGCACGATCAACTAAATCGTCATGACAGAAAATTCCGTTCGCGTGCGCGATGCGAACGCCTTCTGCGGTAGCATCTAAGGTTAATTGCCGCAAGGCGGGGTCTTGCCATACACCAGCCATGGTTAGCCCGGTGCTTAAACACAGTGGACCAACCGTGGCATTAAAAATTACTTTTTCCCATTGAGCACTGCGGACGTCGTCGACTTCTTCGACCAAAATGCCGGCATTTCGCCACGCGGCGAGCGTAGGCTGCCATCGCGTCGTAAGTCTCCCAACCACCACACGCGGTCGTGGACCAGTCGCGTGAAGTACGCCCTCATCTAGATCGATGGCAAAGAA
>SYDV01000412.1 GCA_005801395.1 Planctomycetia bacterium
AATCTGGATCCGGATTCATCGCATCCGAGCCGTCTTTCGCATGCGAGGTTGGGAAGCGAATATCTTGGACAGTGACTTTAGTAATAGTTGGCATGGTTACTTTCGTTAGATCGCTGATTTACACGTAGAATACAGGTTTGGGAAAGATAAAACGGTGGATGGAACTTACTAGTCTTTGCTGGTTTTCTTTTGTTTCGCTCATGTGCTTTTTATGCTAATCGGTATACCCTGATAGCGTTATCATGCAGTAATTGTTTACGCGTGGTTGAGTCAAGCCAACCAAGCAACGCTTCCGTCGTTTCACACCAACGACGATAATCACTGACATCGAGTACGATGGGCCAATCACTGCCCCACAGGATGCGATTCGGCCCAAAGACGGTAATCATATGATTTACAAAAGGACGCAGATCGTGAATCGACCAAGCTGCATGATCTGCCTCGGTGATTAAACCAGATAATTTACACACCACATTAGGCAGAGCAGCTAAATCAGATAAATGAGAACGCCACGGATCAAGTTGTCCGGCTTTAATGTCTGGCTTGCCTAAATGATCGAGCACAAAGTTGACGTTGGGGCAACCACGGACTAAATCGGTGATCGCTGGCAATTGATGTGCACGAATACATAAATCAAAAACGTAATGGTAATCTGCCACGGCGCGGATGCCGGTGCGAAAGGTCTTGTCGGCCATAACCGTTTCCGGTTGATCTTGCACATTCCAGCGAACACCTTTGACTAATGGATAGGCACTAAGCGCTTGTAAATGTGCGCGCACTCCCGCACCACGATCCACCGGCGCAAAGGCTACGATACCTGCAATACGTTGATCAAGCGCTGCTTGTTCGCTAACCCACTGCACTTCCGCTAAGGCATCGGTCGCATCGCACTGCACAAAGACGGCACGCGACACCGGCAAACCATGACTGGCCGCCGCAAACTCCACCGCACCAAAACGACAATTGAAGCGCGAGGTCTGTTCCATCCAACCGTAACAAAGCACCGCTGGATCCCATAAATGCATGTGCGTGTCGATCATGGCGAGGGTCATGGCAAATCCCCAGGAACGCCAATCAAGCTGGCCAACGCAGACGTATGGGCAGCGGCCCATATGCATAAGCAGGCGCTAAACATAAAAATACCGATTACCTGCATAGACATCGCCGCACACTCTAGCTAACTAGTTCTGAATTGCGATGTATTTCGTTGAAATATCTTTTATCGGCACCAAGGCCGCAGCATCAGGAAATGTCCCCATCCTGCATTTCAGGGTCAGCATGGTCCCAAGACCCTGCTCATTTCCTAACCTTATCCCTCAAAATATCACTTTCTGGCGCGCTTCGCGGCTGGGAAGGCCAAGGAAAACCATGGTTGCTGACTGGAATTTCATTCCAGCATGCCTCCATGCTACGTATCTGCCTCTCCCTATTGCTCATCATTTCCTGCTGGTTTGCCGCAGGCTGCAATTCGCGCTCGACCGATGACACCAGTACATGGCAACGCAGCGAATTATATTTCGGCTTATTGCGCCGAGACGCAGGCGTCATTCCCGAAGCGGATTGGAAAGATTTCGTCACGAATCAAGTAACCCCTGCATTTCCTGGGGGGTTTACCGAAATAATTGCCTTCGGCCATTTCCGCGAAGATGGAAAGAGTAAAGCCGAACCGGTACGCGTGCTGGTTTTTCTCAACCCCACCAGCAAAGCCGAAGCCGTGGGCCGTAAATTAGACGCACTGGGCAAAGCTTTTTGCTCCCGCTTCGGACAAGATGCCGTATTACGCGCTGATTCACCGACGAATCTCACGTTCTTACGCGCTGAGTAAGTGAACAAAACAATTTAATCACCGCGCGCGATGTTCGACTCCGACCTCAAGGGGCTTCCCTCACTGCGCTTCGTTCCATAATTCGACACCGTTATTAGGAGTAACTATGTATCCAACACAAATGACCGATCCGATCCGCGATGAAGTGAAAGAGATTGGTTTAACCGAACTCAAAACCCCAGCCGACGTCGATGCCGCGCTGACCAAATCCGGCACCGCGCTGGTGTTCGTCAACAGTATCTGCGGATGTGCCGCAGGTGGCGCGCGCCCAGGATTATTCATGGCGCTGCAAAAAGCCGCGAAAAAACCAAACCAAGTCACCACCGTCTTTGCGGGCGTCGATAAAGAAGCCACCACCAAAGCACGTGGCTATTTCGCAGAATATCCGCCCAGCAGCCCCAGCGCCGCATTACTCAAAGACGGCGAAGTGGTGTGGGTTCTCCATCGCCACCAAATCGAAGGCCGTCACCCAGAACAAATCGCCGAACAATTTAAAGCTGCATTCGAAGCAAATTGCTAAGTCATTAGCTCTGGCCGATTAAATTGAACCGAGGATATCCACCTGGATGTCCTCGGTTTTTTTCGACTTTGAATGTCTAAGAAATCCCCACATGCACATGGAGGACCGGAGAACCGGAGGAGAATAAACTGTATATTTCTCCGGTCCTCCGGTCCTCCATGTAAATCACTTATTTTTCTCTGTGATAAAACAAAGGACACCAAGCGAACGAAAATGAAATAGATTGGAATCTGCTGCCAAAAGACGACCGAAAGGCATTCATATTTCTCTAACTGCTCTTATTTCGACCGTTCTTAGCCATGGAATTCATTTCGTCATCATCCGCACCGCCGTTCAAATGAACATTTATTAGCCGTCCTGTTTCACCCGATTTATTCGGCAATGACATATCAATTTTATCGATTTTTTAGATATTTATTATGATCAACGGTCTAACTGTCACTTGGAAACGCACGGCGTATGGCTTGCTCGCGTAAACCGTGATACCATGGCGCGAAGGTTTCGCGCGGTTTAACCGTCGTTATCAGCAATCCGCTGGCGCACGAATCCATTAACACGCCGCGCGCATCCCAATGACCGCTTGGCAGCCAACGATCAGCAGCAGCGGTATTACAGACGATTAACGGCGTGGCCCATTCGGCGGCGCGGGCGCTATAGATATTGGGGATGACTTTTTCTTTGGTGCCTGGGTCTAAATCGCCACCAGCCATGTGCGCAATATGAATAAACGCATCGACACCAGCGCGGGCTTGTGTCGCCCATAATTGGCCGAAGCGCATTTCATAACAAATCGATAATCCTAAATTCCATCCGGCAACGGTTACGTTCAGTGGCGCGTCGCCTGGAATAAAATGCTGTTCATCACTGGGGGTTAACGCCTGCTTGCGGTAACGTTGAGGATTCGGCCCAGCATTAATCACTAACGCATCGTTACTAAATTGGGTCGGCGTGCGAAACGGCCCCGCCGTTCCCAGCACCACGGCGATATTCGCCTTACGCGCTTCGATCTCTAACACTTCTTCTTCATCACCGACGCGACACCAATCCACCGCTGATAAATCAGGACGAGCCGCACTAGGATAACCAATGAGGCTACACTCTGGGGTTAATAATAATTGTGCGCCCGCCTTTGCCGCGTCAAAAATCGCCCCGCGTATACGCTGCACATTCGCCCCGATATCATCGGTCGCTACAAACGAAAAAGTGGCAATCGTGAGCGGATTCATGCCTTTTTCCAACTTTTTATTTTTAAGCGTCGCGACAGGTTTGACGCTGTGCGCCCAGACCTGTGATGGTTAATTCCATGACGTCGCCCGCTTTGAGAAATTGCGGCGGTTTTTGTCCCAGGCCAACCCCAGGTGGCGTTCCCGTGGTGATCACATCGCCCGCTTCCAACGTCATAAATTGGGACAGGTAATGCACGACGAATGCCGGATTAAAGACCATGGTCTTGGTGTTGCCGTTTTGTTTGCGCACACCATTGACATGCAGCGTCATGGCCAAGTTATTGACGTCAGCAACTTCATTACTCGTGAGTAACCACGGGCCTAAGGGATTAAAAGTGTCGCAACTCTTGCCCTTGGTCCACTGTCCGCCGCGTTCTAATTGAAAGGCGCGTTCACTGACATCATTGGAAATACAATAACCGGCAATATGGGCTGCCGTAGATTCAAGCGATGGTAAATAGCGTGCGGTGCGACCAATAATAACGCCGAGTTCGACTTCCCAATCGGTCTTTTGTGCTAACCGTGGAATTAAGACATCGTCATAGGGACCAACCACGGTGTTCGACGCTTTCAGAAACACCACCGGTTCAGTTGGCACCGCCATGCCTGATTCCGCAGCGTGATCGGCGTAATTTAAACCAATGCACACCACTTTACCTGGACGCGCAATTGGCGCACCCCAACGCACTTCTTTCGCCACGATTGGCATAGCGGCTATTTCAGTTGCACTCAGTTTGGCTAATCGTTCTAAACCACCCGCATCAAAAAACACCCGATCGAAATCGACGGCAATGGCGCTGCAGTCACGACGTTGACCTGAGGCATCAATTATTCCTGGGCGTTCTTGACCAGCTTGTCCAAAGCGAATGAGCTTCATTTTTTATAGTCCTTGCGATTGGTGCGAAGTAGACAGTTACCGTGGGAATGCGCAACCTCTGGTCATGGTAAGGTCCGGAGGTCCGGAGGTCCGGAAGTCTGGCGTGATCAAAATTATTGAGTGCGAGGGATAATTTTCTTGCGACTGCAGAAAGGCTGGAGCCATTTTGCGAATATAAAATTGATGGAGAATCATTGGCCCCAGCCTTTCTGTAGCCCATTATTTCACGCCCATATCTGTTCACGCAGTTGAACACGCAGG
>SYDV01000413.1 GCA_005801395.1 Planctomycetia bacterium
ACTCCGTTAGGAACGCCCGTCGTTGGTGGGCCTGATACAGGAATAGCGGCTACAGAAATAATAGATGTGCATGAACGCGATAGCCTGCATTGGACTAAACTGCATTCCGCGGCTTTTGTCGGGAAAGTCGAAGTGGTAAATCTCTTATTAGAGAAAGGTGCAGACGTAAATGCGCGAGCGAAAGACGGGGCAACGCCATTGCATTTAGCCGTGAAACGTGGGCATGTATTGGCGGCGAAATTATTATTTACCAAGGGTGCTAATTTAACGGCAAAAGACGCAGAGGGAAATACGCCCGTCCATCTGGCATCTGAATTGTACACGACCGAAATGGTTAAAGCTTTAATTAGCATGGGCGTAATGGTTAATCAGAAGAATGAATCTGGTTGGACGCCGCTGCACCTTGCGGCCAATAAGGGAAAAATAGAAGTGGTAGAGACGTTGATCGCAGCTGGTGCCGATATTAATGCGGTCGCTGGTAAGGGTTGGACGCCGTTAGCCGTCGCCGTCAATTGCGGACACCTTCAATTAACCACACACCTGCGCAATCACGGCGCCCGCCAATAGGATAAAACTTACGCAATACTCAACCCGCGATGTGGTTCCTGTTTGCTAACTTTACTTAACTCCGAAAACGGGTTGCCTAGTCTCAACTTCGAACAAAAGCGATATTTTGGTCGTATTCCTTTTTTGGTTGCGGTGGTCTCGTGAGAGCCTGTTTTTTTTGCGCATGGTCAAATAAACGACGCATGACTCGCGGAAAATGGTCGACATCATGGTTATCTCACCGGAGAGTTGTCCCATGCGAATGATAACCCTAATGATTTTCGCCGCGCTGGTAACGACGCTGCATGCAGGCGATACCGATAAGCTGGTCACGGATCAGTGGTTTGTCGGAAACGTCAATGAACAACCGGCGATGACCATGCATGCGGTGGTGTTGCAGCACCCAGATGGAACGTATTCAGATCGGGTTGAAACGAATATTGTGCTCAATCGTGTGTTAGCAGGAACCGCCATTGCCTTTGAAGTGCGCGATACGCAAGTTTATCGGGTGAATGCCTCTGGGTTGATAACCGCTTTTACTTTTGATCACGTGGAAAATGGAGCCGTCACATCAGCCACAGGCACGGTGACAGACGATAAAGTGCTGACGACGATTCTACGTTTAGGTCGTGCGACCGATAGTGTTTTACCGATTCCCCCAGGAACCAAATTGTTAGGTCAACAAGCCTCGCAGAATTTATTAGCGAAGGGATCGTTTACCCCTGGGGATAAACAATTATTTTCAACGTTAGCCATGATGGGCAATCAAGTGCGCATTGTGAATATGACAGCGACGCATCAAAAAACCGCTGAAAATGGCGCACTGACATTTGGTGTAGCGATGGATTTATTGCCTATTCCGACCTCAATGACTTTAACACCCAAGGGTGATTTAATCGGCATGTCGATGGATATGGGGTTTATGAAAATGAATTTTATGCCGACACCTGGTCCCGTGCCGTTAGTTGGTGCGGAATTAGCCCCGACTGGATTGGTAACGGCAAAAGGGCCAGCTCCGGCATCAGGTCCTATGAATCGTTATCGTTTACCAGCAGACGCGACCGTTCCTGACGATGATTTTCAGCGCTTGGTAGCTGGGGTGGTGACGAGTGTTTCGACGTCAGAGCCAGCTGTTCTCGCTGATCCTTCGGTTTACTTACGAGCCGAACCACAATTGGAAATTGATGATGAGCAAATGAAAGCGTGGGTCGATGCGTTAGTGACGAGACATCAAGTGGCTCAGCCGGTACTGGCTGAACGCCTGCGATTAGCGGTACGTGGCTACATTATAAAAAAAGATTTATCCATGGGTGATGGCTCCGCGTTGGATACTTTTCGCAATAGGACTGGAGATTGTACCGAGCATGCAAATCTATTGGCCGCTGTTTTACGGATAGCAAAAATTCCCTCACGCGTTGAGTTGGGCATGGTGTTTGCCCAGGATTTTGGCGGCTGGGTTGGTCACGCGTGGAATAGCGCTTATGTGGATGGCCATTGGGTGCACTTAGACGCTGCCTATCCAGGAATCCCAAGATCGTGTTATCTTAAATTAGGTACGACATCGGGTGGTGAATGGCAAAATACCGGTGCAGCAATGATTTCGGGCTTCGCGAAGATTTTAGGTAAGGACATTGAAACCCTTACTCCAACGCCGTAAATTATAAGCAACTTTTCGTTATTTCCGGTCAATAAAAAAGCGGAGTCCTAATTTGGAATCCGCTTATTATTCTAATTCGGCTAAACAGTTTTAAATAAATTAAGCGAATTTACCTAAATCAGGCACTGATTTGCCAGCGACTTTGAGTTCTGTTGCGATCCATTGCGCTTCGGCTTTGGCCTTTAGTTCATCAAGGGCATCATCGTAGGTAGCAGTAATAATTTTTTGTAATCGCTTAAGCAGGTCAGCTTCACTGATATGGTTCGGATCCATGACGCCTTCGGTCAGAATCATCACTTTGTCTTGATAAACCTGAGCTACGCCGCCACGGACAGCAAGAATGACATTAGCTTCATTGCTACTTTTAATAAAAACCTTGCCGTTTTTTAATGCCGTTACGTAGGGGGCATGACCGACGCGGATACCAGCTTCGCCTTCGGCACCAGGAATCGTGACATGATCAGCCTGCATGAGTGGCAGTGATTTGTCGGGCGTCAGGATGTGGACGGATAAAGGCATGTTTTGTTACCAGCGTCGAGCTGCGGACTGCGAATAACGAGCTGAGCTGGACAGTCCAACTCGTAGCTCGTAACTCGTAGCTCGTAGCTTATTTCTTTTCAGCCAATTGAGCGGCGCGTTTGACCACGTCGTCGATCGTGCCTTGGTACATGAATGCTGATTCAGGTAATTTGTCGTATTCGCCGGTCAAAATCGCCTCGAAACTACGAATGGTATCTTCGAGTTTGAGAATTTTACCTTCGATGCCGGTGAATTGTTGTGCCACGGCGAAAGGTTGTGACATGAAGCGTTCTAAGCGACGTGCACGAGCAACCAGCGCTTTATCTTCGTCACTTAATTCATCGACACCGAGAATGGCGATGATGTCTTGCAGATCTTTATAGCGCTGAAGAACTTTTTGGACGCCGCGTGCGACTTTATAGTGACGTTCGCCAACGATGTGAGGCTGCAAAATACGTGAGGTCGAAGCAAGCGGATCAACGGCAGGAAAAATACCTTTTTCAGCAATAGAACGCGCCAAGTTGGTGGTCGCATCCAAGTGCGCGAACGTATTAGCTGGCGCTGGATCGGTGTAGTCGTCAGCAGGAACGTACACGGCTTGAATCGAAGTGATCGAACCTTTTTTGGTCGAGGTAATACGTTCTTGTAACTGTCCCATTTCAGTCGCCAAGGTTGGCTGATAACCCACGGCGCTGGGCAGACGACCAAGCAGCGCGGATACTTCTGAACCAGCTTGGGTGAAACGGAAAATATTATCGATGAACAGCAACACGTCTTTACCGGACGAATCGCGCAGATGTTCGGCTTGCGTCAGGGCTGATAAAGCCACGCGCAAACGTGCACCAGGTGGTTCATTCATTTGGCCGTACACTAACGAGCAGCGACTTTCACCTGGGAGAATTTTTGGATGACCATTCGCATCCCATTTAGCGTGGCCATGTTCATCTTTTTCGACTTTGATAACGCCAGCTTCAATCATTTCGTTCCACAAGTCATTGCCTTCGCGAGTACGTTCACCCACGCCAGCAAAGACCGAGAATCCACCGTGGGCTTTGGCCACGTTGTTAATTAATTCCATCAAAATAACGGTCTTACCTACACCAGCACCGCCGAAGAGGCCGACTTTTCCACCTTTGACGTAAGGTGCAAGCAAGTCGACGACTTTAATACCCGTGACGAAAATTTCCGTTTCTGGGTTCAACGTGTCGAAGGCCGGAGCTTTCGAGTGAATGCCGCGGCGTTCACATTGTGCGCTGACTTGTTTGCCGTTGTCAACGCATTCACCGAGCACGTTAAAGATACGTCCTAAGGTTTCGTTACCTACTGGTACTGAAATGGCGTGACCGGTATCGCGAACCGTTGCGCCACGGGCTAAGCCGTCAGTGGTCGACATGGCCACGGCGCGGACGCGGTTGCGACCAAGGTGTTGCTGTACTTCCGAGATCAGCAAGGTTTTTTCGCCCGTTGCCAGATCGGTAATCTCCGTTTCCAGCGCGTTATAAATAGCTGGTAATACGTCGAATTCGGCATCGAGGGTCGAGCCGATAACTTGGACGACTTTACCGGTGTTCATGGCAGTGGCAGTATTCATAGGTGTCTCTTTATACGTGAATGCTTAAAAGGGTTAGGCCATAGCTTCGACAGCGCCGGTGATCTCTGCGATCTCCTGCGTGATCTTGCCTTGGCGGC
>SYDV01000414.1 GCA_005801395.1 Planctomycetia bacterium
AAAAAGCCGTGGTTTGCGGTTACGGCGATGTGGGTAAGGGCTGTGCTCAAGCGTTCCGTGGCCAGGGTGCCACCGTGTTCGTGACTGAAATCGATCCGATCTGCGCGCTGCAAGCGTGCATGGAAGGTTTCCAAGTCGTGACCATGGAAGACGCCTGTAAATTCGGCGATATCTTTGTCACCACCACCGGCAACGTTGATGTGATCACCAAAGACCACATGAACGAAATGAAACACAACGCCATTGTCTGTAATATCGGCCACTTCGATTCCGAAATTCAAGTCGCCGCTTTGGAAAAAGGTCTGAAGTGGGAAGAAATTAAACCACAAGTTGACCACGTTATCTGGCCAAATGGCAAGCGTATTATCCTGCTCGCCAAAGGTCGCTTAGTAAACTTAGGCTGCGGCACCGGCCATCCGTCATTCGTGATGTCGAATTCGTTCGCCAACCAAACCTTGGCGCAAATCGAATTGTTCACCAACCATAAGAACCTGAAAAACGAAGTGTATTTATTGCCAAAACACCTCGACGAAGAAGTCGCGCGTTTACACCTCGAACAACTCGGTGCGAAACTCACCAAATTGTCGAAGAAACAAGCCGACTACATCGGTGTGAAAACCGAAGGCCCGTACAAAGCCAATCAATACCGCTACTAAAGATTGGTCCGATGTCGGATATCGACTGGTTCGATGTCCGATGTCGGGAAGTAGGCAGCCACTGAAATAAAAAACCACCCGAGAACTTCGCGGGTGGTTTTTTTATGATATTCACGTCGCTGGCTCAGCGCTCGTGACGCGCATGTTGTTACGTTACGACTTGGCTTTTTTCGTGCCTTCATCAATAAATAGGATTGCGTTGGTGCCAGTGTCGATGACTAACTTGCCCATGCGAATTTGTTCTAATTGGTTTTGACTTACCAAGCTGCCATAAGCGGATGAGCGAGTTTTTGGGTCAATGCGCATCAATGGCATTTTGTGATTCGACTTAACCAAGCGTTCGTAGGCTTCTAAAAAGGCGGGATCAATACCAGCGCGTACTTCATCGTAGCGTTTTTGTAACGTCTGCTCTTCTTCGGTTGGTTTTGCGGCAATGGCGTTGGCGGCGGCAATTTCTTCGGCCTTGGCACGAATCAGGGCGGCTTGCTCAATCGCGGCTTTGGCTTTTGTCTCAAGCGCGGTTACTTTATCCGATAATTCTTTGACGCTCGCTTCGCGATTCGATTTTTCCAACTTCGCGTTTTCGACGCCGTTGATGATCGCCATATACTCTTTGTTGGTCTTGGCGTTCATCTGTTGCGAGCGCAATTCAGTGATGGAAGCGTCACAACGTTGTACATCTTCGTTATACTGCCGGATGAGCGCGCCCATCTTTGCCACCTCAGCGGTGGCAGTTGCTGCGGCATCTTCTGCGGCTTTGGCGGCGGCAGAGGCATCCGACACCTGACCAGACTGACCTTCGCGAGCGCGTTTTAACGTCAATCTTCGCTTATCGATAATTTGTAGGTCAAGCAGGGCTTCTAAATTGGCGTTCATAGCACGGATTCCTCCGGGCTGGGTATACTCTTGCCCAAGTTCAAATGACCAAGGGGAAATTCTCAGAATGGCACGACGACGATCATAACGTGCGTTAGGCACGGAATTTTCTCGTGGTCGTCGGCAATTGACCTATCCGACCGTCAGGCGCATAGTGCCGCCCATCCCGCATGACCGGGGTAAAGATCGGGTGCTGACCTGGTTATTCAGAAAAGTGATCCAATTGCTCGACCGTTAACTCGGTGAAAGGACGTATGGCTCAAGCCGCAGATGTAGTGCTGCCATCACGTGCTGATGATCACGACTATCCCATGGTTGGTGAAACGTTGGGACTTTGGCGTCTCGTCCGTGGTTTGGGTCGTGGCGGCATGGGCGAAGTTTACGAAGCGGAATACGACTACATTCATTTATTATCCTTGCGCTACACCATCGAACAGCGCGATATGATTCGCCAAGAATTGGCCGCCATCACGCGCACGGATCAGGCATTACTTGCGGGCGATATGCTGGGCACGAATTTGCCGTCTGAAGCTCGCTTCGCGATAAAAATTTGTAATGCGCGTAACGGCACTGCCGGTCATAAACGTTTTTTAATGGAGGCTGAAGTCGCTCAGCGTTTAGGTGATCACCCGTATATCGTTACGGTACACGCGGTTAATGGTGGATTAGACGAAGATCACGGGCCGGCACGGCGTTTAGATTTAGATCGCGGCAAATATCGTGACGTGGCTTTTATGGTCATGGATTTAGCGACACGCACTTACGATCATTGTAAGCTGACGGTTATGGAAACAGTGCACGTGGTGCGCTGTATTGCTACCGCGCTGGATCATGCGCATCGCCATGGGATTATTCATCGTGACTTGAAACCAGAGAATATTTTAGGCCCAGTTGAACATCCATTACTGACGGACTTTGGTATTGCTAAGGAAATGGATCAAACGGACGGCCTCACACGTACCGGGCAAATTATTGGCACGCTGGATTACATGTCGCCAGAGCAAGCCACCGATGCAAAACGCGTCGATCATCGCAGTGATGTGTATTCGTTGGGCGTGGTGTTATACGAAATGTCCACGCAAGGATGCTTGCCTTATTCGCATAAACTCGATCGGGATACCTGTTTAGCCGCGATTCGCAGCGAACGTTACGAACCGCGTTGGCCACGCGAATATAAACTCGAATTCCCTATTTCGTTGGAACGCATCATTTTAAAAGCCATGGCTCATCGCATGGAAGATCGTTATCAGGGGATGAGCGAATTTATCACTGATTTAGATCGCTTTGCTCGGGGCGAACGCATTCCCTTTCTTGGTCGTGTTAAAGTAAATAGTTGGTTGCGTTTCCAATTGCGCCGTCGTCCGCGTTTGATCTGGGGCGTGGGTATAATGTTATCGTTAGTGTTGATAATCGTTACTTTCTTTTGGGCTCAGCAAGCGTTGGATTCTCGTCGCTGGGAATTAAAAGCGAAACTCGATAAACTCGAATTAGTGGTCAAAGCGGTTGAAGAGCGCAAAATTGCCCAGGCTGGCCGCGAAGAACTTAAAGATATTGCTTTGTTAGACGAAACGTTGCGTCTAACGCCGAAGGAAAGTTACACTGCCGAACGTAAACGTCGCGCTGAATTAGCTAAACGTATGGAGAACAGCCGATTCTTGCGCGCGCGTTTTTCTGGACGGCTTGGCAGTCGCGAATTAACCGCAGCGGAATGTCTGCAATCAAAAGAACAACTGCAGATCGCGGCTAATTATTTAGATCCGCAGTGGACGCTGGATGGCACGGATGGATTATTGGTTTTAGATTCGCTCATTTTGAAAATGGAACCATACGGCACGGGCACCGTGTACTGTTATGTGCATGTCACCAGCACGGATGGTTTCAAATTCAATATTCGCGAACGCGAAGACGTCCGTCACATCACCACGTGGGGAATTACTCAAGGACAAGTGGTTCTCGCTACGCGTGAAGATGAAAAACCCATCGAAGTTTTACACAGCGAGACGTTAGCTCCGAATCGTCCAGCGTATGATATTAGCGTCTTTATTGAACTAACACCCACCGGTATTCGCACGTGGTGGCCATTCGCCGACTCCATCAAAGAATTCAGTTTCCCTGATAAACGCGGCCTGCGCGCCGGTGCTGCTGCGACTTTGGAAATGACCCTGCCTAAAGACAGTAAAATTCGCGCCATAGAAATCTGGCCAGAACGCGCACCATTTGGTGGTGAGCCGAAGAAAAAATAGCTTCAAATTAATTGTTTTGAAATTCACGCACGAGTAACGGCAGAGAAAGAAGATAGCCAAAAAGTGGAACTTAGTGGTTTGACCATTATTGTTTCATGATTCTCTGCCGGACCAGATATTCTTAACGCTTTCATTAGTGGAACTGGATTCGGGGCTAGAGTGGCAGAGAAGCACTAAAGGTATGATTTTGGTACATCTGGGCCCAATCTGACAGGGAATTTGGCTATTAGGTACAGGACTGATAAACCTTAGGCAAAAAGGACGACTAGGCGCTTGTCTGACGCTTGGTCACAATAGTCTGCCGCGATGAGCAAAAACAGTCTTTTCGCTTCGGTCATGATCGCTTGTAGCGTTGTGGTTTCTTTTGCCTTAGCGGCACAACAAGCGGCAAGCGCAGCTGAAAATTATTTTATTTATATCAGTAGTGGTTTTCCTCCTGAGAATATTCATTGTTATCATTTTGATCCGGGGGCGGAAACATTTTCGTTGGCGAGTAAATCCGATGGAGGCTCTTCTCCCAGTTATTAAGCCTGGTCGCCAAATCGATCATATTTGTTTGCTATAAATAGTAAAGCAACCGATATTACGGGTGGAGTTGTTAAATCATTTAAGATTTTCTCCGGTGATGGAAAATTAGAAGAAAAAAGTACCGTGAGTTCAGGTGGAGAAGGACCAACACATTTGTGCGTGCATCCAAGTGGAAAATTCGTCTTCGTTGCTCATTATGGCAGTGGTCACGTGGCTTCCATTCCAGTGAATGCAAATGGTACATTAGGTACGGCGACCACGGTGTTGCCCGCTGAACCTGCAGGATATACGCCTAGCGTTCCTGGTGTATTGGGTCCCAAAGCTCATATGGTTATGACCAACAAAGCGGGCACGCGTTTATACGTGCCGTGCTTGGATTATGATTATGTCAGA
>SYDV01000415.1 GCA_005801395.1 Planctomycetia bacterium
CGATCCGAAGCAAGGCCATTGGTATTGGGTCCATCGTTTATTCGAAATCGTCGAGGAAACCTTGCGCACTCAAATGAGTGGCCTGACAATTATTCAAGGCCGTGGAAAATTTGATGTTAATCCACCAACCAGCGTTTTTCGTGGTCCGCATTTATAAAACGCCCTAATAAGAGCGTAAACTTCAACAAGTAGATGGAAGTTATTAACGGCGAAATTTCTCAAACCATGCGGTAAGGATGGGCAGCAAATCATCGCGCAAGAAATAGGCGAGGACAATAAAAGTCATGATTCCGAGGGTGGCAACGATCCATGCCCAGGGGAGGCGGTCAGGTTCGGGTTCGCCCAATCCGGCGACGGCGGCTAAATCGCGTTCCAGGGCATAGAGCGAGGCATAACGCTCTTTGGGTGTTTTGGATAAACAACGTTCTAAAATAGTTTTAATACGTTGGTCCATCAAACGTGGGTACTTCGGCGCATCATTACAATGCATGGCCATAATATCATAGGCATTATTGGCATCGAATGGTGCTTTCCCGACCACGATTTCGTACAAAATGATACCGAGCGAATAAATGTCGCTTTTGACCGTAACGGTGCGGGTATTACGGCATTGTTCTGGGCTCATGTAGACCGGAGTACCCATGACTTGGCCGGTGTTGGTTAACTTGGTCGCCGAGGGATCATGTCCTTTGGCTAAGCCGAAGTCTGCGACTTTAATGATCGAGCCCTTGCGAATATCATTAATTGCCAGACGTAGGGTGCCACCTTTGCCAAGGCCACGTCCTACCAAAAGATTTTCTGGTTTCATATCACGATGGACGGTCCGTGAGGCACGCAGACCGCGAACGGCTTGGACCATGACCCAAGCGGCTTCTTCGGCGGACATTTTACCAGATTTATCCATCAAGTCGCGAACACTGCCGCCTTCCATGTATTCTAACACTAAGTACGGGTGGCGTTCATGGACACCACGGTCGAGTAATTTCACTACATGATGATGACGGATCGAACCCAATACTTTTGCTTCGCGTTTGAAGCGCGGTAAATCGCTGGCGTTTTCTAATACTTTAATCGCAACTTCGTTTTCGCCCTTCAGTGGTTTACAGCGATAAACCGAACCGCAGCCGCCTTCACCGAGTTTTTTGATCACGGTATATTTACCGTTAATCACGTCGTTAGTTTTGAGTTTTAATTGTAGGGTGGCACGGGCCATGGGCTCGAAGTATGGGAGTGGCCGCGTGCTGCCAAGGACGTGTTAGAGGGGGGGCAACGGGCGTAGCGCACGGGTTTAGGTTCACGCGCTTGGCAAATCCGCATGCCTCCAATACGTGTGACGTTAGCAAATTCCGGCATGGAAATGTTTAAAATGGCTGTTACCTCGCTCGTGAGGTTAGCTAAATTTGCCGCATCGCAGCATTGACCACACCATCGTCATATTGATCCTGCCGCGTCGTCGTGTGCCCGACGCAAGTCGTGACGTGTAAAAGAAAACCAATGGGACTTTGAATGACAATTGCCCCGACTTTATCTGCGATCACCGCATGGCTGGATGCGGTTCCAAATCGGGAACGCACAGGCGAGTTTAGAGACATGCAATTGGAAGGTGTCCGGGCTTTATTAAAATTGCTGCCAGCAGTCCCACGTCCATGTACGCTTGCTGGTACGAAGGGAAAAGGCAGCACCGCGCGCTTTATCGAATGTGCCTTGCGTGAATCCGGTGAACCGACAGTTGCTTTTACTAGTCCGCATGTGTCGTCGGTGTTAGAACGTTGGCGCGTTGATGGGGAATCAGCCGAAGTCGACATCATCGCCGAGTGTTGCACCCAGGTTGCGGCGTTGGAGGTAGCGCATGCGTTGTCACTGACGTATTTCGAGCGCACTTTTGCTATCGCCTGTTTGTTGGTGGCGCGTCGGCCTGGGACACGATTTATTCTTGAGGTTGGTTTAGGGGGTCGTTTGGATTGCGCTAACGCGCTTGATTGCGCGATAGCGGTTATCACTCATTTGTCGCACGATCATCGCGATATTTTGGGACCGACTCTGCACCATATTGCGCGTGAAAAATTAGCCGTAACTCGCAATGATGCGCCGGTCGTGATTGCCCCGCAAACAGCAATTGCCACCTTGGCCATTTGGCGAGAGCTGGCGAAATTTAGGGTAGCGACAAAATTTCAACGATTACCGCGTTCGAATATTCTGCCCAACGTTCAAACTGTTTGGGTTCAATCATCGGTGTCGACTTACGATTTACCTTTATTGGGCGAACATCAGCAAGACAACGCTGCCACCGCTGCTGCGGTTTTACGTTTATGGGCTCCGCAAGTAGATGATGCCATGATGCGGCGTGGCTTTGCCCGTGCGACCTTAGCGGCTCGCTGTCAAATGATCGAGCAGTCACGTCGTCGATTATTAATCGATGGCGCGCATAACCGCGAGAGCATCGCCGCAACGATTCAAGTCGCGATGCGACAATTACGCCCCGATTGGCGATTAATTATTGGCGTAGCCACGGATAAAGAGATCGACGAAATTATCTCGATCCTGCCCAGGAATATCATCATCGCCCGCTGCGGTTATCACTCGCCACGCGCACGAACCATGACGAACTGGCCATCGGCAGCCCAGGCCTGGCCTTGGTTTGATGACATCAGTACCGCCCTAGCCGCGCACCCCGCTGATGTTGATCTTTGCGTCACTGGAAGTTTTTACTTAGCAGCAGAAGCACTCGCAGCTTTTTAGCTTCGAGCTTCGAGCGACGGATTAGCTTCGAGCTTCGAGCGACGGATTAGCTTCGAGCTTCGAGCTACGAGCTGCGAGTTTAGAATGGTTTACGATAGCTTATTCGGACATCGGACATCGGACTTCTAAACTCGCAGCTCGTAGCTCGTAGCTCGCAGCTCGCAGCTAGTCTCCAGTTGCCATCCCCGTCCAATCGCCATCGTGCGCAGCCATGTCAGCCTTAATTGATCTCGTCGGCAACACTCCCTTGATGGATTGTTCTGCTTTGATTGGCAAACCTGGGGTGACGCTATTGGCAAAATGCGAAGGTAATAATCCCGCATCCAGCGTTAAAGATCGCGCGGCAAAGGGCATGATTTTAGGTGCGCTGGAACGTGGTACGTTGAAACGTGGAATGCGATTAATCGAAGCGACGAGTGGCAATACCGGAATTGCCTTAGCCATGATTGCGCGTGCGGTTGGTATCGACATGCATTTAGTGATGCCGCAAACGCTGACGGTTGAACGTACGCAAACGATGCAGGCATTTGGCGCAACTGTACATTTGGTTGATGGTTCCATGGAATTTGCGCGTGATTACGCAGCGGCGAAAGTCGCGGAAACCGCCGGGCGACCAGATGCGTTCATGATGCTCAATCAATTTGGTAATCCTGATAATCCGTTGGCGCACTATCGCAGCACCGGTCCTGAAATCTGGCGCGAAACCAAGGGCCAGGTTACCCATTTTGTTTCCGCCATGGGCACTACCGGCACCATTATGGGTGTCAGTAAATACCTTAAAGAACAGTCACCTGCGGTTCAAATTGTTGGTTGTCAGCCGAGCGAAGGCAGCCAAATCCCTGGGATCCGGCGTTGGCCCAAGGCTTACCTTCCAACATTTTTCGAACCTGAACGCGTCGATGTGATCATGGATATTGCTCAACGTGACGCCGAAGACATGGCTCGTAAGTTAGTGCAGCAAGTCGGGTTATTTAGCGGCCCGAGTTCTGGCGGTGCGTGTTGGGCAGCACTCCAGGTGGCCGCGACGATCGAACGTGGCGTTATTGTCTTTATCGCTTGTGATCGTGGTGATAGATACCTGTCCAGTGATCTCTATCGTCCGAAAGCATGAAGATGCTTTGCCAAGAAATAGACGATCATGTTCAGCTGTCTCCGTGTGACGACAGACAAAGCATGCTTTCATTCGTCAAGAAAACGCATTAGGGTTATCCCATGGCCGTCACTCGCTGCGTTTGTTTCCAGCGGACCTTTTCTGACATCTTGGCGAAGGCCAAGGCGAGCGGATGGACCACCACCTCTCAAATTAGCCTGAATCTCCGTTGCGGTCTCGGTTGCGGTGGTTGCCGCCCCTACTTGGAAGCCATGCTCGACACTGGCGCAACTTGCTTTGCCGTACGTACTGATGAACAACCACCGAAGCCGTGTAAGCCGGAACCATGGGATATTCAATGAATTAGCTGCGAGCTACGAGCTTCGAGCTACGAGCTACGAGCTTCGAGTTTTGAAGTCCGAAGTCCGAATAATCTATCGCATACCATTCGGAGCTCGCAGCTCGTAGCTAGTAGCTCGTAGCTAGTAGTTCACAGCCATCGCCTTGACATGTCATCTGAACCCTGATGATCCCGCGCCTTACCGTATTCCTCGGTAGCTCAGTGGTAGAGCAGGTGACTGTTAATCATCTGGTCGGAGGTTCGACCCCTCCCCGGGGAGCCATAAAACGCTCCGCAAGAAATGCTCTTGCGGAGCGTTTTTTTTGGCTGTTTCTACCGCTGAAATTGGCTTTCCCCGCTATCGCTCGGGCCTTCATCACCATACCTTCAGCCGCGTTGATAGGAGACCATTGAATGAAAGGCAATGATACAATAGGACGCACGCGAATCATGCCATCTGAAGTACTATCTTTCCTTCTCTGCTACCTCGCGGCGAAGCTGAGCGAGGCGCTTACCGATACGCCGGTGGTTTGCTTATTGGGTGCTCGTCGGTGCGGTAAATCTATGCTTTCTCACCGCTGCGATCCCGACCGCATCTAACTCACGCAGGAAGAGCGAAATTGTTCACCACCAGATTAAAAGCTGAGACATCAGTTGGCCGCAGTTCCAAATAAATTGTTCCATCAGTGAACGAGTGTTTTTACGACAGGGCAGGTCCGTGATTGTTAAAGGATTTGACCAAAGCCTCATTATAGGGGCAGGAGGTGATGTCTTCAGCAATCTTCCATGGTCCGCTCGTCACGGAACGAGCGGCTTAGGTGGCCTGAGAAAAGTCATCTGAGATCACCGTGGTGGTTTCGCTGGAATACA
>SYDV01000416.1 GCA_005801395.1 Planctomycetia bacterium
ACACCCATATCATTGCCGATAAAAACACATCCAGGACAAGAACATAACACCAGTAGTACGACATCGTTTCATCGACCGCTACACACTTACATCAATATTTTAGGTCAACAGGGTTTTGGTATTGTTGGCTGTGCAGAATTATGCAGTCATCGTCGCGGTACTATTGGTGTTCGTTCTGGTGCAGAAGATCGTGCAGCTAAAGAATTTCCGGTTTTTATGGTGCTAACCGCTGTGCGCTTAGAAAAAGCACCCAAGCGTAAACGAAATCCGCCGCCTGTTGCGGAGGAGCAACGATCAAGATCCAGACAACATAGAGACAGCAGGTAGTGAGAAGAAGCCGTGGTTGCCACGGTTTTTCGAGTGAAGCGGATGGGTTAGCTGATAGACTAGTCTGACATGTGGCGTCTGCTGCTCATTAGTATTTTACTTATACTCGGCGCTACGGCATTAGCTCGTGGTCTCTATTTACAGCGTCAATTGTCACAGCAATTAGACACGGGTGCGATGGGTGCAATTCGCTCGTGGATTATGTGGTCAACCAACGATGGTCGTGAATTGGTGGCCTGGTATCGTAAAGTAACGCCGTGGCTAATTGGTGGTGGTAGTGCGTTATTATTAGGCGGAACTATTTTAGCGATACGTGCGCCACCAGGCGCAAACATAGGAAAGGAAAAAGAGCCACGTGGTTCTCAGAAAAAAGTAACGAGTAAAAAGAAGAAATAAAAGACTGGTCGCCGTAAGCGTCTGTAAAATTATTTCTTTTTTACGGTCCAATTAGGATTTGGAACGTGAGCCTCTTTCATAAACATCGTCGCTTTAGTAACTAGTTCAAGAAATTGACCGCTAATGTCGGTCGTTTCTCCAATATCAGTGCTAACATCAAAAAGTTCGACTTTGCCTGTAAACATCGGAGAGCGGATCGCTTTATAGTTACCAAAACGCACAGCTTGTTTTGAGCCTTGTTCGTAAAATTCCCAGTATAAATAATCATGGGTCTTTTGTGTCGCGGGATGTCCGGTCAACGTTGGCACTAAACTTAAGCCATCACCTTCAGGACCAACAACACCGGCTAATTCACATGCGGTCGGCATAAAATCGGTGAAACTACCGATATAGTCGCTTACGATTCCAGCGGGTGCTTTACCAGGCCAACGCATAATCGTTGGTACGCGAATACCACCATCATAGAGATCGCGTTTAATGCCGCGTAACGGACCATTGGCATTAAATAATTCAGGATCATTTTTACCTTCTTTGTGCGGGCCATTATCGCTAGTGAAAATAATCAAGGTATTGTCATCAACGCCGAGCTCTTTGAGTTGAGCGATTAACTTTCCAATATCGCTGTCCATGCGGCTGATCATGGCAGCTTGGCCTTTATCAGGATTGGACCATGGTTTGGTGGCATAATCACCATAGCTAGGAACTTCCTGACCATCATTCATACCACGCCCAGCTTCATTATTGGCGTGCGGAATAGTTAATGCTAAATATAAAAAGAAAGGCTGTTTGTGATTGGTTTTTACCCAGGTTAAGGCTTCGCTCATGATTAAGTCATGGGTATAATCGACTCGAGTTTTAGCCCATCCACTTCCGTCGGGACTGTTGGCAGCAGGAACATCTGCGGGAACATTGCGTAATGGAACAACCGTTTCATTGCGGATAAGGAAAGGTGGATAATAATTATGTGCGTGATGTTGATTTACATAACCATAGAAATAATCGAAACCTTTTTTATTTGGATGACCAGGAGTTCCGATTTCTCCTAAGCCCCATTTTCCGCACAATGCGGTGGCATATCCGGCACTTTTTAATTTTTCTGCGACAGTGATATCGGTTGCGCGTAATGTCTGAGCTTCTACGCCACCATTGCCACGCACCCAGGTGTGTCCAACGTGTTGGCCGGTCATCAACACACTGCGTGATGGCGCACAAACGGTACTGCCAGAATAAAACTGAGTGAAACGAATGCCTTCACTAGCCATGCGATCTAAGTGGGGTGTGGTAATTAATTGCTGGCCAAAACAACCCAAATCGCCATAACCAAGGTCATCCGCTAAGATGAAAATAATATTCGGCTGGTTTGATTTTTTGGTCGTGGGGGTGTCCACGGTACGGGCAGATTCGGTACAACCTAAGAGACAGCCCACCATAGCGAATAGGTAGGTAAAGTAGCGGAGGTTTGTCATAGGTCGCACCTTGCATCAAAGTGCTCAATCGTCCAGTGTGGTATTGTCCAACGGATATTATTCACTGAAACTGCGCTGACGGAGAATGGTTCTGCGTACCTGTTAGGGTATGATTGTAACGGGTATATGCAGCGTTTTCATCATACTTGGTTGAAGTGTGATTGCCTGTTTTAAATAGTGTCGTACGAGTTGATATTATGAACCAAGGCCTTTTATTTTTTGTATTATTATTTGTTTCGTGCGTGGCTTGGTCAGTCGATGAAGGGCCGCGAACGGTATTGAATGTTGCCTATCGACCAGCCGCCGAGAGCGATCCTGCTTATGCTCGTTGCCGCGTAGATTTTTATTTACCGGCGGAAAAAAACTTTGCGACATTAGTGTGGTTTCATGGCGGCGGATTAGAAAAAGGTGAACGCAATGACGAATTTACCAGTGATTTGGCGAAAGCTTATGCGCAACAAGGAATTGCCGTTGCTGCGGTGAGTTATCGTTTAAGTCCAGCTGCGACTTTCCCTAGTTACATTGATGATGCAGCGGCTTCTTTTGCCTTTGTTTATAAACAGATAACTAATTATGGAGGAAATCCCAAAGCCGTATTCATTGGAGGTCATTCCGCAGGTGGTTACCTGACCTATATGGTAACATTAGATACGAGTTATTTAAAGGAATATGGTTTAACTCAGGACGCTATTGCTGGTGCAATTCCTGTGAGTGGACAAACCATTACCCATAAAACGGTACGTAAAGAGCGGTCATTAGATAAATTTGGCGTATTAGTAGATGTCGCTTCGCCGTTACATTTTTTGCGTAAAGAGACGCCACCGATGTTAGTTATGGCGGCAGAAAAGGATTTACCTGCCCGGGTTGAAGAAAACCGCCTGTTAGTGGCCATCGAGCAAGAAATGGGCAATAATGATATCATGTATTTCTATGCCACGGATCGCGACCATGGCACGATTGCAAAAAATATGAAAAATATTGATGATCCAGCAGCACAGGCGGTTATCGAGTTTATTCGTCGCATTGCGGCTCAACGTCAATAAAATTGATCTCCGTTCTATTTAATTAACTAAGTTACGATTCCCGCGTAAAAACACGTGCTTGTGGATCAGCGGTTAGCGCTTGCGCGATGGTTTGTTGTTGATGAGCAAGAACAACTAAACACGTTCCAGGTAAAACAATGGTGCTCATCACGGCGTTAATCAATTTTTTATCGGCATCTTCTTCGCGACTACTCCACCAGGATGTCGCTAGGTGAATGACAACCAAATAATGGGTGCGTTCAGGTAGTAAGCGCATGTCGACACGGGCGACATCGGCGGCAATAATGTCTTCGTGTGTTATGAGTGAATTACTGACCATGGTGATTTGTTGTTCTTGTAAACCATGGGGTAATAGCGCGCTGATCTCTGGAATGGTGGTACGTTCGCTGTCGGCGCTGGATTCTAAATCGGTGTGCGATTCTAAGCGGCGTTCAACATCAGCGACCAATTCTCGATGACCATAGGCATCAGCAAAATCACGCAGCACGATACATCCTGGGGCAACGGCATCGTGATCGTAAAACATCGCCGCTTCTAAAAAGGGAATACCTCGCGCATCACCTTCAAACAATAAATCAGCTCCTAAGCGATAGAGTGCGGGTGCGTAGTCGGGAAATCGGGCTATTAATGCAGATAAGATGGGTCGCGCTGGTTCAGCACCATCAAAATGATGGGTGAGGGAAGCTAATTCCCAATGCTCTTCGCGAGAAAAATTGTCGTCTAAACAACGCGATTTCAGAGCGTCACGTTTAGCTAATTGGCGTGCACCTTTTTCATGCGAGCGTTGCCAGTCATCGCTGTGATCGGCTTGCCATTTCGTATTAAAGGCAGCCGCCATTCCAGTGGGATTATCTAACCAATGATCAGCGGCGCTATTTCCGACTTGGGGAGCTGCGGGAACAGCACCGCGGAAAGTATAACCGACTAATTGTAAGCGTTCGTTCAAACAAGGATGCGTATCTTGACGATTATTGGTGCGCGTCATTTCTTCGCGCAACCATCGATTCACGTCTGGTGAAGGATGATATAAAGCGGTATTTAAGCGATCGTAAATATCGCTTGGTGCATGTGGTTCGTGCGCTGCAATGACGGACAACCGGTCCCAAAACTGAGGATATTGTCGGCTAATTAAATGGATGCGTACTAAGGCAGAACCAGTTGCAGCCGGGCTGCATAATTCGGCTGCTAGTCGATCGGCTTCGCGTTCTTGCATCCGTGCAAGGACAAAGGTGAACGCATTAAATCGTGGCACATACCATTGCATAAATCGACCAAGTAATTTTGATCCACCACGTTCAATTAATGTCTGCCAGGTTTGTCGTAGGCGATAAATCTTGGCCCCGCTGCGACCATGCTCACCATGTAAATGACCTAATTCGTGGGCAATAATCGAACGAGCTTCATCGACACTAAATTGACGCAACAAAGGAAGTCCAAGAATAAGCGCATTATCATACCAGCCAAATATTCCTAATCGTGGACGTTGATAGAGCATCGCATTGAGATCATTGGTTAAAATAATGCGATGGACTGGCGGCACCTGTAAAACACGACGTAAGCGTTCGACTTCATCAAATAATTCCCCAGCATCTTCTTTTTTAAGGGTGATGCCTGGCGCTGGTGGAAAACCGAGGACTAACCCTTTTGCCACTGACCAAGTTAAACTGACGCCAAAAAAACCAATAACCCCCGCCATTTTAAGTGCGGTCTCACCTAGATTGCCAGTCGCATAAGAAAACACGACAATCGAAATGGCGACTAATAATAACAGTAAACCACTGAACATCGCCAAGCTGGCAACGGAAAATCCAATTCCGGCAAAAAAGCGTACCCATAAACGGTAAGAGGCAGGTGAGGACGCGGCGGATCGTTCAGCGCGAGCAATGATGGCATCGTAGGTAGCTAGGCGCATGGTGGCGCACCCTATTCCGTCATTGATCCGTGAAAATGGGGGCAAAAATTGCCACACAGGCGCTGCGGTTCGGCGCAAAGTTTCGAACGTCGATGTAGGTTTGTAAAAGTCTTCAACGCATCTGGCTTGAATAGGTATGTATAATGGTGCATATATAGCATCAATAATCATTTCGATAAGACCCCTTTCAACTGCTGGAGCTCGCCATGGATCTTTCCCGTCGTTCATTCCTAAAAGCTTGTGGTGTAAGCGCTTCGCTTGCGACATTGGGCTTTTCAGATCCCAACAAAACCCACGGAGCAGATTGCTTGTTGGTCGAAGCACGTTCCTTTGCCCATCACGGAGGCTGGGTCTTGGATCCGCAGTTTGAAGATGTGATGGGCTCGCCGTATTTATTGGCGCACGGCATGGGTAAACCGGTGGCAAATGCCACGACGACGGTGCAGTTCCCTAGTACGGGTACCTACACCTTATGGGTGCGGACGCGCAATTGGTGTCCAGGTCCGTGGGAAGCCCCAGGTCGCTATCGTATTCATATCGATGGTTCGCCTTTAGCAGTCACCTTTGGCACTGAAGAAGGATGGGCTTGGCAGAAGGGTGGATCAGTGTCCATTAATCAAGGAACGACGACCATAGCATTAGAAGATTTGACCGGCTTCGAAGGTCGTTGTGACGCGTTGTTCTTTAGTAAAAAATCCGATTTTGTTCCACCAGCTGAAGTTGAGCAAATGAAGCGGTGGCGTCGTGAATTAAAAGGTATTCCGCAAATACCAAAAAAGCAGGAGTCATTTGACCTGGTAGTGATTGGTGGAGGTATGGCAGGTTGTGGTGCAGCTTTAGCAGCAGCCCGTTCCGGTATCCGCGTGGCATTAGTGCATGATCGACCAATTTTAGGTGGTAACGCGAGCGGAGAAATTCGCGTCCATACCATTGGAATTGCGGGGAAGAATGTTGGAATGATTGGAGAATTAGATTCTAAGCATTGGAAGAATGGCTCTGCCGAATCGTTGGAAGATGATAAGAAGCGTCATAATACGGTTGATGCGGAAAAGAATATTACTCAATTTCTGAATTGGCGTTTGTACGATGTACAGGTCGCAGAAAAACGTATTCTGAGTATTGATGCTCATCATAATCAAACCGGTGAAGGCATGCGTTTTAGCGCGCCAATTTTTATTGATTGTACCGGTGATGCTTGGGTTGGTTTCCGTGCTGGGGCAGAATTTCGCTATGGTCGGGAAGCAAAAGGAGATTTCAACGAAGGTTGGGATAAATATAAAGAATTATGGTCACCAGAAAAAGCAGATAAATGGACCATGGGCGTGTCGGTCTTGTGGAATAGCGAAGAAGTAAAAGAGCCAGTAACTTTCCCTGAATTACCATGGACCAAGCCAGTTGCTAATGATTATGCTTCGATTAATGGTGAATGGTTCTGGGAATTTGCTCGTCCAGATCTGGATCAAATCCAAGACGGTGAAGCCATTCGTGATCACATGTTCAGGGCTATCTATGGCAGTTTTTCTAATGCAAAGAAGCTGGAAAAGCATGCAAAAATACAATTAAAATGGGTAGGATACATTTCTGGTCGACGTGAGTCTCGCCGGTTGATGGGTGATCATCTGTATACCCTGCAAGATATTGTGAAAAACACGAATTTCCCTGATACGGTCGTAGAAGAAACTCGGGAAGTGGATCTTCATTATCAAAAATCACTCA
>SYDV01000417.1 GCA_005801395.1 Planctomycetia bacterium
GAAAAAAATATCTCAGCGCAAACGCCAAGCCAATTGGTCGCCTGCTGATGAAGCGTGGTTTAAACTCAGCCTGCTCAAGAAAATTGCCGCCGTCGATAAGGTTGCCGCGAACGTGCTACGTGAACGCTTACACGCCGAAGCAAAATTGAGCATCGAAGGTTTACACGACGATTTCCGCATCGTGGTCAAACTAATTGGCTTATCACCAGAACAAAATCCGACAGCCATTCAACTGATCCAAGACGCACTCAAAACGCAAGTCCACCCCGACATCGCCGTTGAGGAGGCTTCATGAGCACCCCAGACACCCAGACTTCTGGACTTCCGGACTCCCGGACCTCTGGACTTCCGGACTCCCAAGCAGATGCCTATAAGTACGGTTTCTCAAGTGCCGTCGAAGCCGTCACCCTTGGGCGCGGCCTGACGGAAGACGTGGTCCGCGCGATTGCCGCCGCGCGTCATGAACCACAATTTTTACTCGATTTCCGCCTCAAGGCCTATCGTAAATTCCTGACTATGGAGGAACCACGCTGGGCTGCGGTTAATTACCCGCCCATCGATTACCAAAACATTGCCTATTATTCGTCGCCCAAAATCAAAGAAGCTAGCGCGACTCCCACATATAATAGCATAGATGATATTGACCCTGAGGTTCTGAGAACCTTTGAAAAACTTGGCATTTCATTGGATGAGACTAAGCGTTTAAACAACGTCGCGATTGATGCCGTGTTCGACTCCGTCTCGGTCGCCACCACGCACAAAGGTAAATTGTTTGATGCTGGGGTTATTTTTTGTTCGTTTAACGAAGCGGTTCATCAATTTCCCGAACTCATCGAACGCTGGCTCGGTACGGTGGTGCCTACCGCCGATAATTATTTTGCCGCCTTAAACAGCGCCGTGTTTAGCGATGGCTCATTTGTGTATATTCCACCCTACACCCGTTGCCCATTAGAATTATCGACCTATTTCCGCATTAATAACATCGACTCGGGCCAATTCGAACGAACGCTCATTATTGCCGACGTGGGTAGCTACGTCAGTTATTTAGAAGGCTGCACTGCGCCAAAATCATCGAAGCATCAATTACACGCCGCCGTAGTCGAATTAGTCGCACTGGATGACGCCGAGATTAAATACAGCACCGTACAAAATTGGTTTGCTGGCGACAAAGAAACCGGCGAAGGCGGCGTTTACAATTTCGTCACCAAGCGCGGCAACTGCAAAGGGAAGCGCTCCAAAATTAGTTGGACGCAAGTGGAAACCGGTTCAGCCATCACGTGGAAATATCCTTCGTGTATTTTATTAGGCGATGACAGCGTCGGTGAATTCTGGTCCGTCGCGTTAACCAATGGAAAAATGCAGGCCGATACCGGCACCAAAATGGTACATATCGGTAAGCGCACCAAGAGCCGCATCGTCTCAAAAGGAATTAGCGCAGATAAATCGCAAAACGTCTATCGCGGTTTGGTAAAAATATTCCCAAAAGCTGACGGCGCGCGCAATCACACCCAATGTGATTCGATGTTGGTTGGCAAAGAATGCGTCGCGCGCACGCATCCCTATATCGACGTACAAAACCCCAGCGCCCAGGTCGAACACGAAGCCTCCACCAGCACGCTCTCAGAAGAACAATTATTTTACTTACGTGCTCGTGGCATCGCACAAGAAGACGCCATCGGCGCCATTGTCAGTGGCTTTTGTAAGGACGTATTGGAAGTGCTGCCGCTGGAATTTGCGGCTGAAGCACAAAAATTACTCGCACTTAAACTTGAAAACTCGGTGGGCTGAATGCTTGATATTCGTGATTTGCAGGTCGCCGTTGGCGAACACCCAATCCTCAAAGGCCTGTCCTTAACCGTCAAAGCCGGTGAAGTGCACGCGATTATGGGACCGAACGGTTCGGGTAAAACGACGCTGGGCCGTGCGCTTGCTGGTCATCCGGCGTACACGGTTACTGGTGGCACGGCGACCTTGGACGGTAAGGATTTATTCGCATTGGAACCGGAAGCGCGCTCGCATGCCGGATTATTTTTGTCCTGGCAATACCCGGTTGAAGTTCCTGGGGTTGCGAACAACGAATTTTTACGCCTCGCCTATAACGCCCAACGTAAAGCGCGTAGTCAGCCGGAAATTCAGGCCAAAGAGTTTGCCGTCTGGTTGAAAAGTAAAATCACTCAGGCCGGAATTCCACCCGAGTTTGCCGAGCGGCAATTAAATGCCGGCATGAGTGGTGGACAAAAGAAGCGTAACGAAATTTTGCAGCTCCACGTTTTGGAACCATCACTTGCCATTTTGGATGAAACCGATTCTGGCTTAGATATTGACGCACTTAAATCCGTTGGCGAAGCGATTAATTCGTATCGCCGTGCTGACCGAGCCATTATTTTAATTACCCATTTCCAACGCTTACTGGAATTAGTTAAACCCAATTTTGTCCATGTGTTAGCAGATGGTAAAATTCAACAAAGCGGTGGCCCAGAACTGGCGACCAAGCTCGAACAAGAAGGTTATGATTGGATTATCCGTGGCTGAGATAGCGGTTGTTCCAAGTTTACGCGCTAACGCAGCCGCTCGCGCCCAAGCACTTGGTGTTCCCACCACGGCCTGGGAAGACTGGCGTTATGTGCGTGGCACGTTTTTTCCGACTGCCCCGGCAAGCGAACCATCTGAGCCGCTTGAGGATTTACCGATCATCAACGGACATCACGCACGATTTTGGCAAGGTGCCATGGTCGACGATGCGGATTTGCCTGATGGTTGGACGCTGAGATTAACCGCGAATGACGTGAGCGATGCGCTCAGCGATTCGCTCACCTCGGAAGCTGATCCCAGTGCTTGTTTAGGCTTGGCCTACAGTCCAACGCGTTGGTTGCTCACGATTACAAAAAGCTCAGCAAAGCCGTTTACCATTGTTAATGGACAGATCGGTATTGGTGCCTGTGCACTGAATATTCGCATCGCTGCTGGGGTTACATGCACGTTGCGTTTACAACATCACCTCGCGCCAACGGCTTGGTCGTTGCCGCGGGTTCACCTCGACCTGGGTCGCAGTGCGGTAGTCACGGTGGTGGAAACCGGACAAACGGCGCACGCGCATTTATTAGCGACCACCTCAGCCGATATCGCACGTGATGGCAATTTAACCTGGACCAATTGGTGTACGGGCGGCAACATGGTGCGACTTTCCCAGCGCGTGCGTTTACTCGATCGCGGTGCACATGCCGATATCGCGGCGGCGGCACATTTGATGGGCAGCACGCAATTACACCATTTCACCCGTCTTGAACATCATTGCGGTGACACCACCAGCACGCAATTATTCCGTGTGTTATTAGATGGTGAAAGCACCCGTAGCTTTGACGGATTGGTGTCCATGGCGAAAGGCGTCGAAGGCGCGCATGCCGAACAGCAAGATCGCAATTTAGTCTTATCCGCCAAAGCGCGCGCTGATTCTCGACCACAATTGGATATTCATACCGATGAGGTCAAAGCGGCACACGGCGCGGCCATTGGTCAATTAGATGCAGATCAATTACTCTACCTACGCATGCGTGGACTAGATCAGGCAACCGCAGCAACGTTCTTAACCACCGCATTTGTGCGTGAAGTGACAGATCGTTTACCCGTGGAACTACGCCCATGAGTCATGATGTCGCCGCCATTCGCGCGCAATTTCCAGGATTAACTGGCACAGCAAACGGCAAACCGTTTACCTATTTAGATTCCGGTGCCACGGCGCAAAAACCGCTCGCGGTGATCGAACGAATGGATCGCTTTCTACGCAACGAATACGGAACCGTGCATCGCGGTTTATATGCTCGCAGCGTCGAATCGACCCAGGCCTACGAACAGGCGCGCGTCACCGTGGCGAAATTTATCAACGCCCCGAATGAAAAAAATATTGTCTTCACCATGGGTTGTACCGACGCGATCAATTTAGTCGCGTGGTCCTGGGGCCGTAAACATTTAAAAAAAGGTGATCGCGTGCTGATCACCGGCATGGAACACCATGCCAATATTGGTCCCTGGCAAATCGTCCGTGAGATTACGGGACTCGAACTGATCGCCTGTCCGATTTTAGACGATGGCAGTTTAGATATGGATACTTTTGATAAACTGCTGGATGAGCGCGTCAAATTGGTCTCAATTATTCACGTCGCCAATAGTTTAGGCACGATCAATCCGGTCAAAGAACTCACGCGTAAAGCCCATGCCGTTGGTGCAAAGGTTTTAATCGACTCCGCGCAATCTGCGCCGCATATGCGTTTGGATGTACAAGATCTCGACTGCGATTTCCTAGTTTTTGCCGGACACAAACTTTACGGCCCTACTGGCATTGGCGTGCTCTACGGTAAATCCAACGTTCTTGATAGCATGCCCCCCTGGCGCGGCGGCGGTGAGATGATTGAAAAAGTCACCTTTGACAAAACCACGTTCGCACCAGCACCAGCACGATTTGAAGCAGGTACACCACCCATCGTTGAAGCCATCGGTTTAGCCGCAGCCTGTCAGTGGATAAATAATTTTGATTGGGAAAAAATCCAAGCCGCTGAACGCGCGTTGTACGATTACGCTGAAGCCGGATTAGCCACTATCTCTGGTTTGCGCCGCATTGGCACCGCCGCCAACCGCAACACCGTTCTGTCATTCACCATGCCGAATGCACACGCATCGGATATTAGTAGCATTCTTGACCTCGAAGGCGTTGCCATTCGCGCCGGTCATCATTGTGCGCAACCTGTCATGCAACGCTTCGGCGTGCCTGCGACGGCACGGGTGAGTTTGGGAATATATAATACCACGACTGACATTGATCGTTTGATCGCCGGATTACGAAAAGTAAGCGACTTATTTAATTAAAGTGCTTTTTCCAATCAGCATTTAAACATTCGATTGTTGGAATTTGCACATAGCACAGCAACTCCAGCAGCACAGGATGATGATGTCTCAACTCCCAGGAGATACATGCCCATGTTCCGTTTCGTTATTCTGTTTACGGCCTTAATTTTATGCCTGTCTGTAACCGATGCCTTCACCGAAGATGGGCACAAGCGTCCGAATGTTCTGATTGCCATTTCCGATGATCAATCCTTTGCCCATACATCCTTTGCTGGCTATCCAGGCATCAAAACGCCCGCATTTGATCGCATTGCCAAAGAGGGTGTATTTTGTCGCAATGCCTTTGCCGCATCTCCTGGGTGCAGTCCATCACGCGCCGCTTTACTGACCGGACGCCACACCTGGCAAATTGAAGACGCGGGCACCCACGCCAGTGCATTTCCAACAAAATATGTCGTCTTCACCGATTTATTAGAACAAATTGGTTATACGGTTGGCATGACGGGCAAAGGTTGGGGGCCAGGAAATTTTGAAGTTTCAGGACGCGCTCATAACCCAGCTGGTAAAAGCGTAGGAAATAAGAAACTAACACCTCCGACCTCTGGCATTTCCTCGTCTGACTATGCTGGAAATTTTCGCGAGTTTTTATCTAAGCGGGACGCCAGCAAACCATTCTGTTTTTGGTATGGAGGTCAGGAACCACATCGCACCTTTGAAAAAGGATCTGGACTAAAATCCGGTAAATTACTAAGCGAAGCGGTGGTGCCATCGTTTCTACCAGACACGCCAGAAATTCGCAGCGACTTACTCGACTACACATTAGAAATCGAATGGTTTGATCGCCATTTAGCCACCATGATAACGAATTTAGAGGAAGCGGGTGAACTAGATAACACCATTATTATCGTCACCGCAGACAACGGCATGGCATTCCCCCGAGCCAAAGCTAATTGTTATGAATATGGCATTCACCTACTGATGGCAATTCGTTGGGGCAAACGCATCCCCGGTGGTCGCACGCTAGATGATGTCATCGGATTTGTTGATATTACGGCCACTATTTTAGAAGCCGCTGGTGTAGTTCATCCCAACAAAGATTTAGCACCAAGCGGGCACAGTCTCTTAGCGACGCTGACTTCAGATAAATCAGGACTCGTCGATGCTACCCGTGTCGCTTACGCTGCACGTGAGCGACATTCTTCGTCGCGTTACAACAATTGGACTTATCCTCAACGTGCACTGCGTACGGATAAATATTTATACATTCGTAATTTCCACCCAGAACGCTGGCCCGCAGGAGACCCCATTGTTTTGGATAAAAATGGCAAGTCAGCAGGACCACACAGCGGATATGCCGATATTGATGAATGCCCTTCCTGGTCGTTTCTCATTGCCAACGCAAATGATCCCACGTTGGGGCCGTTTCTCCAACTCGCGATTGAGAAACGCCCATCAGTAGAACTCTTTAATATCGTGACGGACCCTGGATGCTTACACAATTTAGTTAACGATCCAGCCCATGCCGAAGCCAATAAAGATTTAGCCCAACGCTTAGAAAACTACCTCCGCTCGACTGGTGATTCGCGCATAATCGACGGAGGCGAGATTTGGGAGAGCTACAAACGCTATAGCCCCATTCGCTCTTTTCCGGCGCCTTAATCGAGCAACGGATTTCGAGCGAATTTCGTCCCCTTAGAGCAGTGCGACCTCAGCGCATTGCACGGCATTTAATGCCGCGCCTTTAAGCAATTGGTCACCGACGACCCATAATTCTAAGGTATTGTCTTGCGATTGATCTTTACGAATACGACCGACGTAGACGTTATCTTTACCAGCGACATCAATGGGCATGGCCCAGCGATTTTTCGCACGGTCTTCGAGCACCGTGACGCCTGCCGCTTTATTTAATATCTCGTAAGCGCGTTCGACGCTCAGCGGTTTATGAAATTCGACGTTCAACGCTTCCGCGTGGGTGCGTAGAACCGGTACGCGCACACAAGTACCGGTAATTCGCAGTGAATTATCAGCCAAAATTTTTCGGCTTTCTTTCAATAATTTGACTTCTTCTTCGCAGTAGCCTTCTGGACCCATGGCTGAATTGTGCGGGAATAAATTGAAGGCGTAAGGATGTGGCAACACTTTGGGTGCATAGGTTTTGCCGTCTAACCAAGCGCGAGTTGAATCTTTTAATTCTTCCATCGCTGCGTGGCCAGCGCCTGAAGCGGCTTGATAAGTCGCCGCGACCAATCGTTTAATTTTGGCTTCGCGATGCAGTGGTGCGAGTGCCATTAAAGCAATAATGGTGGTGCAGTTCGGATTGGCGATCACGCCTTTGCCGCCATTGACTTGCAGTGCTTTTTTTGCTTCTTGCGGATTAATTTCGGGCACGACTAACGGCACGCCGTCTTCCATGCGGAAGGCGCTACTGTTATCGACCATTAAGCAACCCGCTTTGACGCAGGCTTCACGGTATTCTTTTGAAATGGCGCCGCTGGCACTGAACAACGCTAATTGACAGCCAATAAAGCTGTCCTTGGTTAATTCTTGTACCACATACGGTTTACCCTTAAACGTCAGCGTCGTGCCGGCACTGCGTTTTGATGCCAATAGCACCAAATCAGATACGGGGAAGTTTCGACGTTCGAGCACATTCATGAACTCGACGCCCACGGCACCGGTCGCGCCGACGATGGCAACTTTGAAGCCCATTCCTCATTCTCCTGCGCTCGATTCTGGGCCGTTCCGGCCGCGAGCGGACGAGTCACTTTGGTTGGTCAGTTACCAACGCAAGAGGCTATGGGGAGCGTCACGGCATCAGCAAAGGTCGCGATACCAGATCCCCCTATTATCAGGCTAAAATAAGACATCCCACCCATCTACGACCTTGTCTGACTGAACATATTGACGACAAAGCAGCCCTCACCAGGAGCCCCCTATGCGTCAACTTTCCACCCTTGCCTGTTGCCTACTGTTTGCGTGCGGCGCATTCGCGGCTGACAACACGCTGACGGAAACCGAAAAAGCCGAAGGATGGAAATTATTATTTGATGGCACTTCGACCACGGGTTGGGTGAACCGCGGAAAAGGCGTTCTTGAAACAACCCTCGTCAATTGGAAAGCCGAAAATGGCACCTTGACGCGCAGCGAAAAAGGTGGCGATGCCGTCTATGGTGCTGAACAATTTGAAAATTTCGTCTTATCAATTGATTGGAAAATCGCCGACAAAGGTAACAGCGGCGTATTCATTCGCCTCAGTGACATCAAAGACTGGATTAATACCGGCGCTGAAGTGCAAATATTAGATATCAATGAAGAAAAAGAAATGAGCCGCCCCACCCACATCGCCGGTTCACTCTATGATTTAGTTGGCGCCCCTGATGGCGTGCGCATGAAACCTGGAACCTGGAATAATTTTATCATCACCTGTAACGGTACCAAAATTAATACGGTTATGAACGGTACACAGACGTTTGCCGTCGACCTCACCGAAGAAAAATGGAAATCACCACAAGGCAAATTTAAAATCCCGATGGCGACGCTTCCGCGCAAAGGGTACTTGATGTTGCAAGACCATGGCGCCTTGGTCGAATTCAAAAACATCAAAATCAAGCCATTGCCCTAATTCGACGCACGCGATAAACTGATTAACGCCTGCCGTATTGCGGCAGGCGTTTTTGTTACCGGAGAACGTTATGAGTGATATCGAGACTAAAGGACCAAAACGCTTCAACGCGAAGCAACGTGAAGATTTGGGAGATGCACGTTTGGTGTTAGATACGGCCATGCATAATATACGCGCTGCGATTACCAATACTGATCCAACGGAAGCGCTCGTGGCTTTAGAGACTGCTTTAACCATGATTAAACAAACGACCTCGACGTTACGTCGTGTGCGCGAATCTATGGCCTAACGGCATTTTTCGCACGGGCCTAAGCGTCAATAAAAATCGCAGCTTACGATTGCGTTCTCTTTACCGTCATCAATTTACCACTGGTAGTCACGCGTTTTCGTAATTTCAGTGCTCCATCTGTCGCGGTAGAACCCTGACGTGGAATAACTTCGGTTGCTGGCGGTTGTTTAAATACCATCTGACAAACATTTCCACGCCCGATCCAACGCGTGTCATCGCAGGCTGCGCGAATTAAATATAAACCGCGCTGGCGATGCGCTTCGTCTTTCACGATTTCGGCTAAGGTTGGATCAAATCCAGGACCAGGATCACTGACCGTTACGACGCCACCATGCTTCGAGAATGAGGCACGCACTTCGATAGATAATTTACCGTTTCCTCCTGCACCATGGATCACGGCATTGGTAAAAGCTTCATCGAGCGCCAATAAAATTCGATTGCGCCGCAAATCAAAGCCTCCGGCTTGCGCTGCCAAATCCACTTGGGCTATAACTGCAGCACGATGTTTAAGCTGCCCAGGTACACTCACCACCATCGCATGATCGCCGCTGTGGCCGCTGTGTGTCTGTACGCTACTTCGTAATACAATCGCACGCGTAAGCGCACGAATTAAGTCATCGGTCTCGCACGGTTTACTTAAACAATCACTCGCTCCAGCATGAAGCACTTCTCTGAATCGCTCATCGGTCAAATAACCAGACATCACAACGAAGGCGAGCCGAGGGTCCAACTGACGTAATAAGGCAAGCAAATCCATCGCGCCCTTTTCTGGCATAACCAAATCGGACAGCACGACATCGCAAGGAGCCATGGTAAAAATGCGTTCGGCTTCATCGACATTACTACAGGCGCAGACTTCCCAACCCTCTCGTTGAAGGAGCATGCTTAGTGCCGTTCGTACGGCATCATCATCATCAACTAATAGGACTCGGCGCACGTAATCTCCGTCTGGCCATAATGTTGGAATCTTACTAGGCGACGTTTGGAGGC
>SYDV01000418.1 GCA_005801395.1 Planctomycetia bacterium
ACGCTGGCGCAAACACCGATCGTGCATTTACCTAACCGTGAACAATTAGCTGCCCTTGGCATTTCAGCCGCCTTGACTGGCACTTGGAATTCAACGCCACAAGGTGCGCGATTAACGGGGGAAGGCTCCGTCATTCTTGATGGTATTACGTCGTGTAAAACAATTGAAGTCATTTGTATTCCACGTCGCTATGGCGGCACCATGCGCATAAGCACACAGACTTGTGAATGGGTTATCCAAGTCGAACAGGCCATGATGGCGGCAAAAGGACCACGTGGTACGATTGCCCCCTTTCCTATCACCTTTTATCCACGCCACGCGAATAGTTTGCGTTGGTCATTGGGCGATAAAGAAATACCCATGCGCCTGGATATCAATCATGACCAGGGATTGCCTTCCATAATAACCGAAAAACGTGCTGAACAGCTAAAGCTGTCATTTTCGACTGAGAGCGATGTTATGATCACGGCGATTCGTTGTGTGCAGTAATCGGCCATTCTTGGATTGGTTATTTCTGATTAATTTTTGGTCTGAGCTGCGATCATGTTAGATTTTTCTACGCGTTGGACGTTGTGGTTTGAATCGCCCAATCATTTAGGCGCATGGGCGGCGGCTATTTTTTTCGTCTTATTGGTTTTTTTATTACTCCCACAGATGAAACTTACGAAAAATAAGTGGTTGCCAGTTACCATCATACTTGTTTTTTGTTTTGTCCTAACTTCATTATGGATTGCCTGGTCTGCGTCACGAGCAGCGTGGGTTGCTATTGCCGTCGGAACACTGCTGGTAGCGTATTTAATTCCGACCAGAAAAGCATGGATATTAATTGCCCTTGGCATTTTCACGATCGCTATCGGCATCGCTAGCGTTGATCGTGTACGTGATCGAGCCAAGACCGTCTCGGCAATGGGACAGGATGGATCGAGCCAAAGCCGTCCTCGCACGTGGTCTGCTGCCTGTCGTATGGCTGCGGGTCATCCCGTTAGCGGTATTGGCGCCGGTAATTTTTCGTCATTTTATAGTAATTGGTACGAACCGCCCGAGCGCAATGATACCTTGCGAACCGCGAATAATGATATGTTACATCTCATGGCCGAGCGTGGCGCCATCATCGTTGTCCTACTTTTGACGCTCTATCTCCTTTCTTTTGCCTTACTCATTGAAGCCCGTAAACAACAACGTGTGGTTTTACTCGGTATTTCCTTGGCCAGTCTGTCGTTTTTTATCTCGGGATTATTTAATAATGTGCTGACCTTTCATACGCTATGGCCCTGGGCAGCTGTGGTGATTGGTATTTCCATTGGTGCGAACATGCGCCTGCTCACATGGTCACAATTTGGCCGGCGTGTTGGCCTGTGTTGCGTCATTGCGCTGATTACTTGTGTGACGATTTTGGGTATTGGCCGTTATCTTTTACGCGCCGACCAAGCCCTTTTGATCGCTCGGCAGGATAAAGCGGTCGTGGTTCCGGTAAAGCAATCACCACGCGGCAACATTATTATTGGCGGCGAGCATGACGATACTCCACGTACTTTCTACCGTGGCATCATGCGTTCGCTTGCCGAACAAGGTTGGCAATCAGAACTCACGCTTGGAGAAGCATCACTGCAGCAGGCCCTCAATAGTATTTCTTATGATTTGACCGTACCAACCTATGTGCTCACTTTGCGCGCCAGTAGTGCTTTTATACTCACTCAGCTGGAGCACAACGCCACCTGGGCTCAGAAATTAAATGGTGCTATTCTTTGCGATGTTTCTATTCCAGAGCAACTGCGTGTGGAGCAAGTGCCATTTCCGCTCATGATTATTTACGGACGTCTAGAATCACCAAGTCCTCCCCCGGATCTGGCAAATTTTGTCGATCAGTTACACAAACGGACTCCCACCAGTACGCTCTATCAAGCACCTTGGGGAACCACCTGGGCACGTTTAATCAAGCGTTTAAGTGGTGATATCAATGATTGGCTGAAGCGAACTAATCAGATCAAGCCGCTTGTGCCTCATCAGGAATCAGCGCAGAAATAAAATGAATAACGTGTCTAAAATTTTTTCCCTGCTTGAATATGAAGAATCCAAGTTACCGCAAAAAATAGTTTATTACCGTGCTTTTGCTGGAAATAAACCTCATCTAAATGAGTGTCTATAAAATACCGTTATCCAGATAAAAGTCATGGTCGAGTACGCACTAACTCATTGAATGTGCCCAGATCATATCATGTGCACAAGGGTTGTGTGTCTTGAAGTGTGGTCTATACATCATTCAACCGAACGAGGCCTATGAAAAAACATTAGTATTCGCCGATCTCATACAACGTGCGCACAGCAACACGCTTGATTGGCAACCATTTCATCCCGGCGTTGTTATTGCGCGTCTCTATAAAGAAGATGACGGACATACATCCGCATTACTGCGTTACGAACCCGGCGCTTCAGTTCCGCATCATGTTCACCCCGGCTTCGAGCACCTCTTCATTATCAGCGGCGATCAAGCTGATCAGGCGGGCAACCACCCTGCCGGAACCTTACTCGTCAATCCTCCGGGTAGCGAACATCACGTAACGAGCCCGTCTGGCTGTCTGGTATTAGCGATTTGGGAGCAACCGCCTAAATTTTTATAGACATGAAACCGCTAGGTTGTGTGTGTATAATTTAGTATCTTCTCCAACCGGAGTGAACCTCAACCCATGACCATACCCCGCTACGACGAGATCCAATATCCTTTGCTGCGTTACTTGGCCACAGGTGTCGTAATTAAAAAGTCAGATCTGGAGGAGCCGATGGTCGCTCACTTCGGACTCACAGATGAGGAACGTGCGGACGAGTACCCTTCGAAGAACGGTGCCATTTTCTATGACCGAATGGGCTGGGCGCTCAGCTATCTGGCTATGGCTGGCCTACTTAATCGCCCGAAACGAGCTCACTACCAGATTAGCGAACTAGGCCGAAAGTTTGTAGGTGATCCTGATGGCATGCGGGCAGAAGTCGATCGACGAATTGCAGAGCGTGAGGCGGCGCAGGCTGCGGCAGGTGCGACTCCAGGTTCATTAACCGTGGTGGCTCCAAACAGTGACCCGGCGAGCGATACGACCCCGCAAGAGGCCCTCTACAACGCTGCTGACGAGATTCGTGCGGCCGTCTACGACGACATCCTGGTCACCATCCTGGGCAAGACTGCGCGAGCCTTTGAACATTTGGTTGCTCAACTCCTGCACCGGATGGGTTATGGCGGTGGCATCGCCGGAGCGGCACGCGTTACCCAGTACACTAACGACGGCGGCATCGATGGAATGATCAAGGAAGACATCCTCGGCTTAGGCCGGATTCACATCCAAGCGAAACGCTACGGCTTCGAGCACACGGTTGGCCGTGAGGAGATCCAGAATTTCGTCGGTGCCTTGGCCGTCGCCCAGTCAAAGAAAGGTGTGTTCATCACCACTTCTTCGTTCACCAAGAGGGCCAAGGAATACGCGGATTCTCTCAATGGAATCAACAATGTGGTGCTCATCGATGGTGATCAACTGGCCCGCTATATCTACGACTTCGGGCTAGGTATGCAGGATGAACAGACCATTGTTATCCGTAAACTTGATGGCGATTTTTGGGATCAATTTCCTGACGATCCTAAAGCGGTGGCCGTGGAACAAGCCTGAACTATGATCAATGACACTAATGCGAGCTCAATGCGGGAATGAGCGGAAATATGCGGGTGTTCATTATTGCCAGTCATCCATTATTGCCAGTCAACTGATTCGGGTTGATGAAATTTCCGGAAAATGCAATCTTGACCAACGACTTGGGGGAAAAGTGACTGACAATTGCTGTTCGCGTTGCTTCCGTGATACGTCTATCCGGAAGCACATTCGTTTAAACGAGATGATGGGCAATTGCGAATACTGTAAGTCAGAAAACGCGCCTATAATGGACGTGGGGAAAGTCGGTCATTTTATTCGTCACGGTATATGGCGCGCTTATGAAACGGTAGATGACGTACCAGGAAATCTTAGATCTGGTGATGAAGTGTCGGCCTTAAATGTCTTACTCTACGAAGAAGAGATATTTTCGACGCGATTGGAGAATCTCAATAAATCTGAACATTTGGCGGAAGACTTGCTTACTGAGAGTGCACCAAATCCACATGATGGAGATGTGGATGAACTCGAAGGCGGAGACGGATTTCTTTATACAAAGGACGGTCTTTACGGGCTAGATTACAATATATTTAATCGTTCATGGGACATCTTTAATTATTCGACAAAGCACATTTCCAGGTTCTTTGATGTTCCCAAAGCAAAAACAAGAAAAAAACTTCTAAACACGCTCAATAAGATAACCTTTTCGAAAATGAGGCGATCATTACCTGTTGGGACGAAACTCTATAGGGCAAGAGTATCGCCTGGACCACTGCCGAGCGATCTTGTCGACCTCCAGGGACAGCTCGGACCCGCTCCTGAAACCCTTGCTAAAAACAATCGAATGAGCCCGCCGGGCATAGGCTATATGTACTGTAGCGAAGACATGAAAACATGTCTCGATGAAATCCGTGCCGTAATTGGCGAGAAATATTGGGTCGGCGAATTCACATTAACGAATTCGCTCAAGATCATTGATATAGGGCTTGAGCCCAACCTACGCCTAAAAAGCATTTTCAATGTGCGTTACAATCACGAAATGCTATGGGCAAGAAATTTCGTCCGTGGTTTCTCCACCGATATATCTATCCCAATTGCACCAGGTGACGCACCACTCGAATATGTGCCAACTCAGGTAGTGGCAGAATATCTCCGTCACCGCGGAAATGATGGAATAAGATTCGCGAGTAGCTTGGCTCCTAATAAATATAATGTCACACTGTTTCGATTGGCAGAGAGCACAAGCGGCCACATTTATGAGTCAGTACCGGAAGCCTTAATTTTTTATAAAACCATGTATTTGAGCACAGTATATCTGGTGGAGGTTAATTCAGATGGATCACCCCAGGTTCTCCAGACTGAACGGTTTAGCGAATCATCCTATTCCTCGCTGAGAAACCGAAGCGAAGGTGATTTTTAGCCAACTCTCTTCCGCAGTTCTTCCCACAGCCCCGCATGATTCAGTAGCATATTCTTCATCCGGCTTTGAACGCTCGGTAAATTTAGCGCATGCGTACTCATCTAATTATGAGCGCTCAGATCAATCCATATACTCAAAGGTTGTATGTCTATAAATTCACCAATAAATTCACCAGAAAAGGTTGTATGTCTATAAATTCGGTCAATGGCGAAGGCATGTTCGGCATTGGTCGATTCCTCAGCAATTATCGGACGAGTACGTGGCGGTAATTGCTGTTGTTCACCGTGATCGAGCCACAGGGATTTACAGGACCGGCAGACATCGACTTCGACACCTGCGACTTGAATCCGAACCTCGGTCATCGCACGATGACAGGTTGGGCATGAACATCCTGGGCGGGTTTCGCCCCAATAGGCATCTTTCCAAGCCTGTGATAGCGGCAGGTCGTGGACCAACCCCTTCAGCACACCTAATTGGGCGAAACGCCCGTGGTGACGTGAACAATCCCAGACCACGCCAGCGAGAGTTTTTGTGGCGCGCAGAGGTGTATGGCAGCGGGGGCAAGGCAGCATGCCCCACAGGGTACCACCAGAAAGGGCGGACCAATCCTAACCGATTGCCGAATCTGGCGCATTTGCGCCATGGGAGCTGATGTATGCAAATCGGCAATGGATGCCGATCCGCTCACCGATTACCCTAGGTGGCCAATTTCCACGGTGGTCTGAGGATTATCGATTCCCACAAGCCTCGCAGAGGCGGTGTGTCTAAAATAATTATCTGTTGTTTAAACAGGCAAATGTTCAGCGAATTTACAGGACGCAACCAGCCTTTTCCCAAATTCAACTATACCAGACGCAATAAATTTAACAGGGAAACGCGCCGCTTCATTCTCGATTATTACGAAGTTATATCCACACTCTTCGCTTTCTAGTAGGTTATTGAACACCACAAGACATGAAAGTAAGTCGTATTTATTTAGCAGCTTTTGCGATTTTTTTTCGTATATCTCCATAGCCTTTGGTAAGTTTGTTACATCTAAAAAAAGAATGAAGGGTCTTGTGCCCGTACCTTGAAACTTCGACATCTTCTGTTTGACCGGATCCATGTACCTTTGCACTTTAGTTTGGAAAGCAATTCTTGACTGCCCCTGATTTACAGAAGCGTCACCAACTTTTGCCGTGGCACAGAATTGACTAACGAGATCATCGCTCTTACGGAACCATACTGGCCTAATCTCTTGATGCGCCATGGACATCAAGACTCCCGGTTGATATATTGGATCAATAATTGAAGCGTGATATCGATTAACGATATCAATGGAGCATTTATTCAAGCCATTATTTTTATAAAAATTAATTATTTCATCTTTATCGGCTTCTTGGAAGTTTTCTCCAATATGGATTACGGCATCAATGCCAGCTGACTTAATTGCTGCTATTTCCTGGCAAAAAGCGCCAAATCTTTGCGACATCTCCATTTGAAGTTCTTTTCTCGACGCCTTCGTTGACTCAACTTCAACCTCATATCCATTTATGACAGCGAGGAAATCAGGCGTCTTATTTGCTGAAGTATGTATCGAAGATATGCTTAATTTGCAAATTTTAGAAAGAATCGCTATTGTCGATATTTCGCCCCATGTCCCACTTGATATCGCACCAGCCAAATTGATTTCAGCCCTTGCCTTTTCCCATATGGGAAACGCTTTAATTTGATCGTCAAAGCCGTCAATCGTAAACCCTATTGAGGCGACCTTGTAAAGTTCCATCCAAGTTTCTATTTTTTCGAGGTCGGCTTCAGGGTAGAGGAATTTACCTTTTTCAAACAACCTTTTGGTGTCTTCAGTGAGGTTTGGAATCACGACCTAATATCCTCCATGCTTTGGTTAAGGAATGTTAATATTATAGACGTCCTTGTTACATGAAGCATGTCTATAACTCACTCGATTATACGCATGCTGGCAATAAACATAGACGCCAACGTATGGCAGTGGCTTATTCATCATACCGCCTCACATAAATTAGATTGACCTATTTTAGTAATCACTGCCATTCCCCCAAAAAATGACCTCATCGCTAATGAGCGCATGGTATAGTCGCGAGTTCTCTGGCATTACCTACTCCCGACCAAGAACCGAAAGATCCGATAACGTAAAGATTCTGCTTCGCTCGCGATACGGCCACATTCAGAATATTTGGCGTACCAGCCGCCCAGCTTCGTGCGCCGTTTTGTGAAGCATTTGGCGCACCAAGAATTAAAATGACCGAATCGGCCTCTCGGCCTTGGACAGTATGAATGGTCCCTACCCTGGCCTTTATCCATGTGTCGATATTTAAATTCAATCTTGAGAATAAGGCTGTTTCACGCTTCAGACGATGTTTCAATTCTTGATCGACGATTCGGAAAGGCGTAATAATAAAAATGTCAGGGTTTTTCACGCCGGCCGCAGCTATCTTCAACAGAAGACTAACAACCAAATCACCTTCTGCCGCACACCATTTCGAGTCAGCCTCACCATCAATATCGAACCACTGAGACGGACCAATAGCATTTCCAATGGCACCCAAATCTCGCCGAGAAGGCGCATGTACCATTTGGCCATCGTATGCGATCCGGTTGGAAATACCAAACATCGGCTCCTGGCAGCGCCGATGCACAAGAAGCGGGATACCAACGCGACGCGCGCCCTGGTAAGATCGAAACACTGCTTGAAATTTGGATGCTCGATCCGCCACCGTTTGCGCAGACGCTTCCGGCGCTGCCCAGGTTGACTTCTCGACCTTAAAGAACCTGCAAATTTCTGAGATCAAGCGCTCTGGTAGCGCGACAACGGGCGGAATCTGCAACGGATCGCCGACAACAATTGTACGCTTTGCTCGCAAGATAGCACCTATCGCTGCTTGAGGCAGCGCCTGACCAGCTTCGTCGATCAATAGCCATCCTATACTGCCAGGTGGCAGTTCGCCTAGCATGCGCTCGACAGACGCAAAGGTCGTTGAGACAACTGGAACAACCAGGAATAAAGTTGACCATAAATCGGCGAGTAATTTTCTTTTCGCATCGTCCTGCGGGGGACCGTTGGAAAAAATATCCATGAGAGCACTGAGATTGTGATAGATCTTTTGCGCTGAAGCATCGATAAACGCTCGATGAACGCCCAAGGCAGATATAAAAAGGTCTTCACGTTTCCGTTGTAGATCATTGGGCACCCACGGTGACGCTAGATTTGAAAATTCATGCCCTCTGTCAAAGAAGTGATCGTCTACAATCCGATCTCCTAGGGCACTTCGATGTACATCAATTTCTCTCGAAAGCTGAGCAATCAATGGCCGTGAAATAGTAATGCGATCGTCTATTTTTTTGATATCTGACATGAGCGAGTTCAAGGTTACTGCCGCATTAGCGAGTGCCTCCTCCGTTTTGCGAACCATACGTTGGGCGTTCGAAGTAGCATCAATTAGCGGTACATTTAGCTTAGACCAGAATTTCCAACGCTTCGTCCGAAACAACCAGGCAAAGAATCCAGGTTTGGAATTATAATGAACCTGAGATGCAATGGTACACTGACTGTACTCTTCATTTGCCTTACGAAGCTGATCATGACGGTCAGCTAGATCTTTCTCAATCAGCCTTTTTTGTGCTATTAGATCAGCGAGTACAGATTCGAACCCTTTAAGCTCTAGTTTATCTTGAGCGTGGCGAAGACATAGCTGACGCACGCCTTCT
>SYDV01000419.1 GCA_005801395.1 Planctomycetia bacterium
GGTCACGACGACCGACAATTGTTTTAAATCTATACCTGTCACTATTTGGTTCGTCTGGTTAACGATTAAACTATCACTACAACCATGAGTCAGCACTGAACCCTGAGCAATGACGCCATTTTGATCGGCTGGCAGGTGATCGTATAGCGAATCCCAACTGCCAACGTCGTCCCAAGTAAATGATGCTGTTACCACACAAATATTCTGTGCCTTTTCCATTAGGGCGTAATCGATGCTAATTTTTTTCAATGGTTGATAAACGTCATTTAAGACGCGAACAAAATCTGGTTTGCCCCAGGCATTCGCCACGGGAATTAAAGCTTTATGCAGCCAATCACAGTGCGTCGCAAGTCCATCTAAGACCACGTCTGATTTCCAGGTAAAAATACCCGAATTCCAACGATAGCCGCCATCGGCAACATATGATTTTGCCGTTTTCTCATTTGGTTTTTCAATGAAACTATGAACTTTATTAACACTCGCCTTATTAATGTCCGCCTGACGTTCACCCAATTTAATATAGCCATAACCCGTAGCCGGAAAGCGTGGAGTAATGCCGTAGGTCACTAAATTACCAGCGCGAGCCACTTTGACCCCTGCCGCTAAAGCCGCTTGAAATTCATCGGCTGGAGTAATGACCTGATCCGCTGGTAATAAAATCATGGTCGCACCCGGCGACATTTTTTCGATTATGAGCGCAGCTAAACACACACACGCGGCGGTGTCGCGGCCAACTGGTTCGGCGATCACGTGTTCTGGTTTGAGCATTGGTAATTGGCGGCGCGTTTCCGCTGCCAGCGCTGCAGTAGTAATGACCAGCACGCGTTCAGGTGGCACCATTGGTTGCAAACGAGCAACCGTCGCTTGGATCATGGTGTTATCGCCAATGATGCGCACTAATTGCTTTGGTTGAAGGCCACGAGAAACCGGCCAAAACCGCGTCCCGGAACCACCGGCCATAATAACTGCAAAAACATCGGTGGCGGCTTGGGTCATGATTAATTCCTTTATCTTAACCTGATTATTTTTCGGATTTTAGGGTACCCGAGCAGGTTCAATTCGTTCAATGAATAAGGGACTGCCAACCGCATCAAAATGAACGCGCACGCGTCGCATCATCACGATGCCGGTTGGTAATTGCACGGGTTGTTCTAAATAAATGCGTTTCGTCGGGCCCTGGTCGGTGGTCACCGTTTTATCAAGATCAAGATTTACTCCGCGTTGCATTCCAGCTAAAAACGCAACACTTTCAATAGTCGCATCAACTGTTTGAGTCGACTTGGCGATATCTCCACGAGCAAATAGATCTGTGCGTGTCCAACTTTCACGAGCAAAACAGCCGCTCAGGATCAATATGCTGAAAGATAAAAAAAAAGCGGGAAATAATCTGACATTAACGGCGTTCGGCATGCAATTCCACGAGTAAACGGTTGAGCGGCAATGATGGAGCTTCACTGGTGAGTCCTTCGACGAAAGCGAACTTACGTGCCCGGCATAACGTTTGTAATGATCGCCGATGTTTAGCCACTTCTTTCGCATACGCATCACGCAACGAACGTGGTTCCGCTGTCATCAAACCATCATTTTCCATGCCTTCAAAACGACTCACCGTAGCCACGTCGAGATCGACTTCATCTGGATCTAATAACCACACCAAAGCCACGTCATGTCCGCGATGACGCAAGCGATCAAGGGTGTCGGTAATAATTGATGGATCAGCAAGAAAATCGCTGAAGACAATTACTAAACCTTTGTGGTAGCAAGGTTGGACTAAATGCTCCAATGATTTAACCGCATCCGTTCCATCCGTTGGTTTATGTCCTTCTAATGCGCGACATATACGTTCCAGCTGTCCACTACGCGCTGGCTTATGTTCAATCATCGCTTTTTCGTTAAAGATCACCAAGCCAGCACGGTCTTGTTGCTGTAATACCAAATACGCCATCGAAGCGGCCAAAGTCGAAGCATATTGGTATTTACTGACGGCTGAACGATCACCGCGATATCCCATACTAGCTGAACCATCGACAACCAAAGTGCAGCCTAAATCGGTTTCCGCCTCGTACCGTTTGAGCACTAAACGGTCACTGCGACCTAATACTTTCCAATCGAGATGGCGTAAGTCATCCCCTGCCACGTAGGGCCGATGATCAGCAAAATCTACTGAGTGACCCTTATGCGGACTGCGATGCGCGCCCGTTTGCAGGCCTTCGACCCCCAAACGTGCAGCGACTTCTAAGCTGTGTAAACGCGCCAATTCCGACGGTTTGATCAACTGAGATGTCGTATGGTGCAACATGGCCGCCAACCCTAGGAGCGGGGCGCAGGAGACAAGGCGGTGACAGGCTGGGACAAACGGCGTGCAGGGTGCAGACGGAGGGCCAAGTGATGCAACTTCTGCGCCCACGAATTGAACCGCCAAAAAAAATACCGCCCATCAGCACGCGCTGATGGGCGGTATATATTACCTAGGCAGCAGTGTAGTCTACAGATTTGCATTTGAAGAATGATTGAATTA
>SYDV01000420.1 GCA_005801395.1 Planctomycetia bacterium
CAAGCCACGTCCAAGCCACCAGCCCCATCACCACGCTGAGCAGCAAATTAACGATCACAAAACCCAACAGCAATCGCGTGCGGGTGCGCATTTAATGTTGCCGCGTCCGGAAGTCCGGAAGTCCGGAAGTCCGGAAGTCTTTGGAGAAAGTCCGGAAGTCCGGAGGTCCGGAAGTCCGGAAGTCTTGTGGGCTTGAGTTAATGTGCATTGGTAGATTTTTTATTCCGTCACCGACCTTGAGGATCGTCTTCAACATACCGCCCCCCCTTACCAAAATAAACCACGTCATTAAAGACTTCCGGACTTCCGGACCTCCGGACTTCCGGACGATGTATCAAGACTTCCGGACGATGTATCAAGACTTCCGGACTTCCGGACGATGTATCAAGACTCCCGGACTTCCGGACTTCCGGAAGCGTCAGCCAATGCCATCCATTCCATAAATCCGCGCAATGCCTGTCCTCGATGACTTCGTGCATGCTTTTCTTCATTTGATAATTCGGCGACTGTTTTTCCTAGTTCCGGCACGAACACGTACGGGTCATAACCAAAACCACCATTACCGGTGCGGGTTGCCGTATGTTGTCCAACAAAAATGCCTGACCAGGTTAGCGGAGGCAGTCCTGGGCGAGCGAGGGCAATGACACAACGATATTGAACATGTTTGTCAGTCTGGTTTTCTAATTCGGAAATTAATTTTTGATTATTGGCTTCATCGTTACAGGGAATGCCTGCGTATCGCGCACTGTAAACACCAGGACGCCAATTAAGCGCCCGCGCTTCAATACCGGAATCATCGGCAATCGTCCACATACCGGTCGCAGCAACACCGGCTTCTGCTTTTAATATCGCGTTGGCTTCAAACGTCGTGCCGGTCTCTTCAACATCTGGGTCGTAGCCGATGTCGGCGGGCACAACGACAGAGATCCCGACCGGGGCCAGGATCTCGCGTAATTCTTTTAATTTTTTCTGATTGCCGGTGGCAAGCAGCAGCCGGCTAGGGCGCTCGGAGCGCACGGTTATTACCGTTTGGCGTTAGGATCCGGCACAATCAGGTTGGTTCCTGGTGCAGGCAGACCTTCCTTCAAGTCGTTGCGCTTGATCAACCATTCAACTGTCGTGTTGAATTGTTTGGCCAACGAGGTCAGCGTATCTTTTGCACCAGTAGTGATGTATTTTTCGCCGTCGCCAGCAACTCGCACATTACCTAAAGCACTGCCACTACCGGCACTTTCTGGAATGTAAGCGTGGCCACCTTTGTCTTGGGTAACCTTCATGGATTGACGTTCTTCACCACAGCCAACCAGCAGAAGGACAGAAGCGAAAGAGAGCATAAAGAGGATGTTGCGCATGGGCGGGATGCTAAACATGCAGTTTGCGCGACACAAGAGGGCATTCTCATTACTGAGGGTGGGTTCCTGACGATCCCCAAAGTATCCTTCAATGAGCCAGCGCTGCCTGAAATGCCTCACGCATACGCGCCAGCGCATCTCCCTGCGGATAGCGAGTAAACACCTGATCTGCCAGTCGATTCGCCTTATTCGCTGGCCCGGCTGCCCGGCCAAAATCAACGACAACCCAGCCTAAACGACTAGCCGAACGCTGCAGCAATTCGCGCCTTTCTATGGCTATGTCCTGTAAATAATCCTCAATCGGCATGGGCGGAAGACATAATATGAGACGCGGCAAAACGCCCAAGCGCTCGAAGCGCGAACGGACCGCACCTAATACCCGTTCTTCTTCGGCCGACCACGCGGCACCGTACAATGTCTGATTTCCAGGACACCACACGATCGATCGCGGCAGCGTCGTGACTGCGGCGCCTGTGGCTGGCTGCAATAATGTGCCCAATGCGATTAACACCGCATGATGGGGATAACGCTCGTCATGAGTTATGCGTTGCTCTACATCCGCACCATCCCAGGAACTCTGGCCTTGAGCCGTCATCGGATCACCAACCACGACCGCGCGTCCCGTTGGCCGAGTTGCGCTGCCATCTAAAAATGACCACATGCGTTCTTCACGCGTACCACGTCGACGATCCAGCAACACGACAGGTGAACCATCACTCGCCACGGGAAAACCATTTTCTAAACGAACAATTGGCCAGGCATCGTGCACATCCACAACTTTTACCCGTAAGGGAAAACGGGCACTGCCTATTTCCGTCATTGCCACTTGTTCACCAACGGTCAACGACAACGGCAATAATCCGCTAATACGCTCAGCATCTTGGGGCAAAGTAATTGGCAGCGGCGTTTGATTTTGCCAACCAATTGTACCAGTTATGCCTCCTTGTCGCACTGGTAATGCAAAGGCGATATTTCGCGTCTCATCACCATAGGCGATAACTGGCCAATGAGTGAATTGAGGATCTGGCCAAATGCGAATCCCAGGGGCAGTCGACGGACTAGGCGGCACAGGCGGAGCCAACGGCACACTGGCACCAGCCGCACTGGTCACGACTGGCGCATCACCCGCGACCAACCAGCCACAACTCATCAGGGAGCACACCACGAACCAACTACCTACTAAGATACGTTTCATGGCTGAGAGCGTTACTGCTGCCGCCCCAGGAGCAACTCAACAATTGATCGTCGTTTACGACGTGACCTGCAAGAAAAAGTGCGAGACCAAGGACATACCCCCTCCGCAGTGATTGCCTGCGCGAATGCCGGTCCTTGCTGCATGTGGTTGCCTTTTTACCGTGCCGCGCTTCCTCAGTCGTTCCCCAGGTCAATCCCATGTCGCAATCAAAAGCTGTTTTCCGCCGTGTCGAATCGCAAGTAAACTTGCCCAAGCTGGAAGAAGCTATTTTGCTGCTCTGGCAACAACTGGACGCATTCCAGGAATCAAACCGCCGACGCACCAGCAAAGCCCCATTCGTGTTTTACGACGGCCCACCCTTTGCCACCGGCACCCCGCACTACGGCCATTTATTGGCTGGCACCATTAAAGATATTATTCCTCGTTATTGGAATATGCGCGGCCATCCGGTCGAACGCCGATTCGGCTGGGACTGCCACGGATTACCCATTGAGAATTTAGCTCAAAAATCATTAAACTTAAATGGCACGCCCGAAATTCGCGCGCTCGGCATTGATAAATTCAACGAACAATGTCGCTCCATGGTGCAGCAATATGTTGCCGATTGGCGTCGCACCGTCACGCGCATGGGTCGCTGGGTCGATTTTGATCGCGATTATAAAACCATGGACCGCGATTTCATGGAATCGGTGTGGTGGGTATTCAAACGGTTGTGGGATCAAAACCGCGTTTATAAAGCGCACCGCATCATGCCGTATTCGTGGAAGCTAACCACGCCGCTATCGAATTTTGAGGCGGGCAATAATTATAAAGACGTGCAAGATCCGGCGATTACGGTGAAATTCAAATTAAAGAAGAAGTTAGGACGATTCTTAGATCGCATCAATGCGAAGCTCGATTTTCCCGAACACTTAACTGATAAGAACTATATTACTGCCTCAACTGATGAACGTTCGGTTTTCATTCTAGCTTGGACGACTACACCATGGACTTTACCTGAAAATCTTGCCCTGTGCGTTGGACCGTCTATCATTTACGTATTTATCGAAGATAAAACCAGCAAAGATATTTACTTACTCGCCAAAGATCGACTCCAGATATATTATAAATCAATAGACACCTATATTGTCCTTGGAGAAATTCGAGGAAC
>SYDV01000421.1 GCA_005801395.1 Planctomycetia bacterium
CTTTGACAACCTGCCGTCAGACCTTGTCCGGGATCGGCCAATTTTACCGTCCAAGAATTATGACATACCCGACCCCCTCGGTGGCGACCATTGGGAAGAAATCGGCTTGCTGATTACCAATGATCAAATGGTCCTCTACCGCAATGGCCGTCGCATAGCGGAACTACGTACCGGCATGCCGGATCACGAAGGGAATATCGTGTCGCTTCCCCAACGCCTCGTGCAGGGCGATCTGTTTTGGGTCGGACAAGCCAATCTCGGTTCAGGATTAGCTTTTGCTAAGTGTCCAATTGATGATGTACGCGTGTCCAAGATTGGCACTGAGCAGGTCGGCGCTTTACCACAAGGAATTTACCCCATGCCAGATCCGACGCTGCCAAAAGGTTCCACCGTTGAATATCGCATCGTCGCGCATCCAGAAGGTCGCGTAGAATTATCCAGTGCGATCGGTTCTGACACGACTACGGCCATCAGCGTCGGACTTAACACCGATATGGCCATGCCCACCGGCAGCATTTTTCTTGGCGGTGATTTTACTCGAGCAACTGGCGTATCGAATCGCGGCGCAAATTCAGCGATGATCCAGGTTGCGATCTCTGGCCGTGTGCAAAGTTCACTCGTCCTCATTCCGGAAGCAGTACCTAAATAATGGAGGCTTCATTTATGGCCAGTCCTAAAATAAGTAGCAGGCACGGTGCCGCCTTAATCATGGCCATCGTCATTCTCGCCGGAATGTTACTGCTCGGCCTGCCCTTTTTATTTAGTCAATCAGCTAGCTTAACTGGCACCCGCTCATTCGCCCACAGTCAAATCGCACAAGTTGGCCGGACTACGGCGGAAGATATGGGGATTGGTGCCAGTGCTGACAGTATTAAAAATATATTTACCCAAGGTCGAACCACTGAAATGTCGAGTCTTTTAGATTCGATCAACTATTCTACCGCCCAGGCCTATGACCCACGACGAATATTCATTGATCTTTCTTCTTCAGGTCATGGTTGGAATGCAAGCGATACTCGCAATGCCGCGATCATTGGCCTAAGTATTCAAGATGAATCAGGTAAGCTCAATCCGAATTACATGAGCGTAAAAGCCTGGGAACGGCTTTTATATGCCTGTTTAATTGCGGATTGGGATGACGGCACCGGCGACAAAAAAGACCCCGATAATATCGGGCAATTAGCCGGTGCCTTAGCCCATGCTCGTTATGATCGGAATATTTGCCCCGAAGGTTACCTCACTCGTTTTGAACAATTATTGGAAGTAATTCCCGAACCAGCAGGCATTCGTTGGCCGCTAACGCGCGCTGAGCTAGCGCAAATTCGCCCCTATTTGACCTTGGCCAGCCATGGCCCAGGGCGTGACGGCATTATTGATCTCGGTACCTGGATCGCAAAACCAGCTCCCGGAAATAGTTCCATTCTTACTCAATTAGATGCGGTGCATCCGTCACAAATACTAGGATTCCCAACCGCGTTTGAATTATTCTCGGCTGGCACGGTTCTGGTCGTAGATCCCAAATCACAAGCTGGGTCAAGCCAATTTCCTCATAAATATTGGTTCGGATTATCGTCGAGCTTGGACCTCGACAGTGAAATAAAATGGAATCCTAAACCGCCACAGGTTAAATCCAACCAACTGGTCGCACTTGGTATAGCTGCGCCACCACCCATCAATGCACATGAAACCAGTAAGCCGGTGAGAGAGACCTTATGGGAATTTAATCAAACGGATGGAAGACGCCCAGATGTATTGGCCAATATGGGTGATATTTTATCGGCGAACGGAAATAAAGATAAACTGAATCGCGACATCACTGGATTACTTTTACAGAATCCTTTAGGCCCTTATGATGCGCCAAATCAATCAACATTAAGACAACTATCCTCGACGCAACAAACAGCTTCAGTCCAAGCTTCACGCAAAGGCGATCCAGGAGTTAATGATGATAATTTAACTGCCAACACCCTATCAGCCGATGCTCGACGCATTTGGTTAAACCTGAATGGCGGCATTCCTTGGAATAAAATACCGAATCGTGGTTATGCCCGCATTGAAGCTCAACGGGATCCGACCTCACCCGCAACAACACAACCAGTTTTTGAAATCATCTACTATAATTGGAAAGACAGAACCAACGGCGATCACATTGGCGGCATTCGTCGTGGGCTGTCATTCCCTGAAACCGTCGGTGCGATCGACCATCCTGCTGGTACCGATATTATATTTATTGAGCCCACTGAACTACAACCTTTAGCCATTGCCTCGCAGGGAATTTTTGCCATTGAAAGCGGTTCATCTGCGACGGACGCCGCCGGTAAACAAAGCGCGCAACAATTTCGTCGCACCATTGTGCAGGCTGTCCCACAAGAAGAACTCCTCGAAATGCGCTGGGAAAAACAATCGCAGTATCATGCTTTATTGGTTCAGCGGCATGGCAGTCTGATGAATGCCTTCCCCAGCGGCTATCAACGGCTCATTGATGAAAAACCCGATAATACCATGCTCGGATTCGATCCCAATGACCTTGATCATAACGTTGGTGTTCGGCCTGGTATTTTGCGTTCGATATTAACTTCTGGTCACCTAGGGGGAAGAAATCGCGATGGTCGTTCCTGGTCACGTAGTTTTAGTCGTGAAATAACCGGCGATGATCCCTTTACACAAGGCAGTCAAGAAAACCTCCCCCTCCTCACTTCACATAATTATACCAGGGATTTATCCCCCGAAGGTCTGAAAGTTTTTAATGGGCCTATTGGTTACCAAGCATCAAATGGAACTGGAACGGAAGGTGTGTTCACCTACCAAACAGCTGTCGCTGCTCCATCATTGGATGGACGACAAATTGGTTTCTGGGTTAAACCTTCAACGCAAATTCAAGGCAATGTCACTTTATTTGATTTCCGTTCACCCTCTAACAAAGCCGGTGAGCGATTGGGGCCCCAAGTCGGCCCTGATGGCAGACAAACACCTGAACCAGGTAGTAATTATTATCAAAATCGTATTACATTAACCTATGCCGACAGCGTTAAACAATTGGTATTAACCGTTGCAAACGCTGCCGTCGAACATTTATACGATCACGGCCCCATTCTCTCACCAGAAGAATTTCGTTTTGACGGCGCGACGAGCGTTACGCCACCGTCGCCGTTAGGTCCTTACGTCGACCCGCGTTGCCTTGGCACACTAGCGGCCCCGTTTGCGAAAGCCGGGAAGAATCCCCTCGCACCACGACGTCCGCTTAATGTGGTTCAACATCGATATCAATTAGACAAAATGGATGGCCTGAAAAAGAATATGTGGCATTTTGTCCAAATACTTTTTGTTGGCAATGATCCTGGTCACCTGTCGATCGTCGTTAATGGAATTGTTGGAAAAGATGTCACGCGTTCAGGGCTAACAACGCCGATCATGAAAGACGTTGGCGATCACATGACATTGCCATCCATGATTCTCCAGACCGCACTACCAGCGACCCCTGATGTGAAGAGTGGCGGAGCTGCAGCTTTATTTATCCCTAGCATTACGGTGAATGCCCTCGCCTTCGATCCCAATACACACGCCGAAATTTCAGGTGCCAACGCTCTAAAAGAAATTCTACCAAAACGCGGCGTCATACGTGTCGGTAACGAATTTATTAGTTATGAAGATATTATTGGCAATACCTTAGTGGATTGTCTACGCGCGCGGCGCCAAGACAGTTATGTGGACCTACCAGCGAATGATCCTTATGCTTGGGTACATTTAGAAAAACATGACCAAGGTGATCTCGTCTACGCGGGTGGCATCCGCTTCAATCCTGGTTCATCAGGACATTTGTGGCACGGAGAATGCAAGCTTTCCCAGCCATTTCGCAATGGCGACGCCATGCAATTTTATCGAATGTGGACTGAGTTAGACCAACCCACGGGAATTGATGTCGTGAGCGGACGTCCTGCGGTCTTACCTGCGGACACCACCATTAAAGTGAAAGGCGGTTTAATTGCGGAATGGCCCCCACGCGGGTACGTACGCATTCGCATCATCGGCCAACCCGATGAAATTATTTACTATGATAATGGTGGGGGCCCACCTGGAATGTCTTTAAACAATGTGGTCCGTGCTCAATACGGAACCACTGCACAGCTCATTTTATGGCCCGACATGCCGACGCCCAATAATATACCCAAGCTATATTTGTGTAGTTTTGAAGTCGACCGTAATCCTATTGGCGAATTCCCTGATTATATTCCACCTGTTCCCGGATCGCCTCCTCCAGCACAAGAAACTTTATTAGTGCAATTAACAGACCCTATGACTCAACGCATTGAATGGATTCATTACACTAATCTGGATGCTAGTAAGGGCGCTTTCTTCTTTGTTGATACGAATAATGAGTTCGGATTCGATCCAGCACGTCGTTCTGTCGGAAGTCGCGCTCGACAGAGAACCGCCTTTGCCGCCACAGATTTACCTGGCGGAAACATGATATTTTTCCCAGCTCAAAGTTCCGTACTCCCGGTTCAGACCACACTAGATCGCGCGCATGTGTTGGTGACGGGTGATTTATTTACGATATTACCCAAGCAACCAGCTGGAATTTCACAGCAAGCCTGCATCCGTTATGCAGCAACTGATGGATTTCACCAAACTGCGGGCACGCAACCAACAATGCCAGGCGATAATACGTGGGATACGGTTAATCGTTATTTCTCTTTTACGGAAAAACTATCTCGCAAATGGAATGATAACGAATTCACCATGGTTTCGTGGCCTGGATGGTCTGGTAATGATCTGACGGCAGACGGACATGGAATACCGGCAGGTAACAATAACTTATTACCTTATTTTACCTTACCGCTGGCCACAGCCTTTAGCCAAAGCAACAGCGTCTATTTCGGCGGTGATGATCCTGGGAATAGTTTCGCAAATGCCCCCAATGTAACACCTAATTCATCCGGCCAATTGGCCGTTGATGCATTGTATGCCGGTGTCCAACCTGGAGGTGTTGGTCGGCCAAACCCTTTTGATAACTTGGTTACAGCTTTCGGTAGCAGCGCAACTAGTTTAACCCCGGTTTTTGTATCGACGTCGCAAGATAAATTGGTCCCCTGGTTAACGACAGCAAAATTGGGGAACAATGTCTTTATCCAAACGACAAATGACCTGTTCGGCAATGATTTGGGTTTCATTAAAATCGGCGGAGAAGTCTTTGCTTATGAACGACAAACAAATGCCCCAAATGGCGGTCGTCATATCGTAAAATTAATTGGTCGCAGCTTACTTGGCTCAGTGGCCACCAAGCACACCGGCCCTGAACCAGTGATGGTGCTTCCGATTGGCCCTGTGACGCGCTTGGTCCGACCGCTAAACAATAGTGGACAGCCACAAGAGGTGTTCTTAACGCCACATTCACGCACCCGCCAAAACCCTGACACACATGATGATCCAAATGCCCCTGCGTTAATGCTGTGTTCTTCCGATGGCCAACAAATGGAACTATTTGCCATGCCAGATCGCCACACAGCACCGTGGTTGCGTGGCATGTATAATACCACCATGCAAAATTGGGGGACAGGTAACGGTGATACGTTCGTCATTGGTTGGTGGCCACGCTATCCCAGCGGCCATCCGAATAAGGCCTCCACGACGTGGGGATCTACTGATCAATCCAATGCGTTACTACGCAATCGGATGTATGCCTGGATGGGTTTCCCCATTCGCTTTCACAACATGTATCTTAACGGTGGTAACGCATTAGTTGAATTGTCTTTACTCGACGACGGAGCCGGCACCTATAATGTATCTGCCAGTGCGATAACGGAAGGCTTTGATTGGAATGAGTCACGAAATAATAATTTTCAACTTTCTCCAACCGGCGCTCCAATGGATGTCTCGTCCATATTCAGTCGTTATGCAGACCGACCGATTGATGGCGTCGAAGTACGCGTGCGTTTTGAGTACCGAAATCCACCTGCCAACCCGCAAACCAATGTCGCGGCTTTTCTACAACAAGTCGCTGTAAACGGAAATACAGCGCCCATGCTTGGTAAAACTAAATTGCGTGCCCGTGCACCGACTAAAATCCTACACGTTGAGGAAGCACGATGAGTTTGTCTTTGTTCAATTCCGATATTATTTCCTCATCATCTCGTCGTGGTTTTACCCTCGTGGAAATTATGGTTTCATTGATGATCTTCGTTATCGTCAGCGGTGCGATGGTTTCTATTTTAATGATGAGTTCTGAATTATTTCGCCGTGGTGAATTTAGCCGCTCAGCCAATGACGAAACCATTGCCGTCCTTGGCGCGGTGACTGATGATTTAAATCATTTAGTCCCTGAGAGCGGTGATGGATGGTTCTATGCGGGAATTCCTAACCGTAGTGGCAATACGATGATCTCTTTCACAACGACCGGACAAAATGCAA
>SYDV01000422.1 GCA_005801395.1 Planctomycetia bacterium
AACTGGCAGAACGCACGAATGATCCCCGATTAAGCCAAGTTGGATTTATTAAAGATCTTCGCGTTGGGCAACGCAGCACGATTAGCAATCGCGTCGATACGGTATTGATTCATCATACCTTAGGGGATCCGATTGAATTGCCTGCACATGTGTTTCGTATGGCGATGGGTCCATCGCGTATTCGTTCCACGCTTTGGAGTCCTGATAGCCCCAAACGCATTGATTCTGCCGATAATCGCAACACCAAAGATTACCAAATTACTTGTTTAGGCTGGGGTCACGGCGTTGGCATGAGCCAAATCAGCGCGTGGGAAATGGCCCGTCAAGGTTGGGTTGCGAAAAATATACTCGCCCATTTTTATCCTCGTGTGATTTTGAGGACGATGTGGTGACGATACACGTCCGATGTCCGATGTCCGATGTCCGATGTCCGATGTCCGATGTCCGATGTCCGATGTCCGATGTCCGATGTCCGATGTCGCGAAAGGCGCAAATGACATTTGAGCAATTAGGTAGTAGCGACAAGCATGAATTTCACTGGTCCCCTGTCTTGACGTCGGACATCGGACATCGGGCATCGGGAAAATAAATGTCAGCCATTTCTTTTAATGTAATTGCCACTAATGGCGCCGCTCGCGCTGGCACCTTAACGACTCCGCATGGCGCGGTTCCCACGCCGTGTTTTATGGCGGTCGCGACGTTGGGTGGATTTAAGGGCGTGACGGTTCAGCAGGCAGAGGATTTGGGACAGGGCATTATGCTCTCCAATACCTATCATTTGGCACTGCGCCCAGGACCAGAACGGGTTCGCAAACTTGGTGGATTGCATGCATTTACTGGTTGGCGTGGACCAATGCTGACGGATTCAGGTGGTTATCAAGTTTTCAGTTTAGCGGCGAATCGCAAAATTACTGATGAAGGCGTGTGGTTTCGCAGTCATTTAGACGGTACCGCCTTTAATCTGACGCCAGAAGAATCGATTCGCATTCAGCGCTTGTTGGGCGCTGATATTATTATGGCATTTGATGAGTGTCCCGCCGCAGACGCGGAGCGCTCTGCCATTGAAGCCTGTAACCGTCGCACAGCCGCTTGGCTTGAACGATCCGTCCATGCGTGGCGTGCACCGGATTTGCCAGGTGGAGCAAACGAGCAAGCGCTTTACCCAATCGTACAAGGTGGTTTACACCGTGATTTACGCGAAGCGTCATTAGCGGATGCCGTGCGCCACGAATTACCAGGAACGGCGTTGGGTGGCTTAGCCGTGGGTGAAAGTTTCGCTGATCGACTTCAAGTGCTGGATTGGATGTGTCCACATTTACCAAGCGCGAAGCCGCGATATTTAATGGGCGTTGGCACACCATTGGATTTAGTCGAAGCCGTATCTCGTGGTATCGACCAATTTGATTGCGTTTTGCCGACTCGTATGGGACGCCACGGAACGGCATACACGGATAATGGTCCAATGCGGGTAAAGCGTTTGGAGTACGCCGAAGATCCACGTCCGGTCGATCCTGATACACCATCAGCAGCATCTCGCGTTTCGCGTGCGTATATTCAACATTTACTGAAGAGCGGTGAAATATTAGGCGGTCAATTATTGTCGCTGCATAATCTTGCCTATTATCAACGCTTAATGGCACGCATGCGTGCTGCCATTGTGGCAGGGACTTTTGGCGAATTTGCGGATAAATTCCGCGCTAGTTACGTTGACGCTCCTGCAGAAGCAGAAAGCTCTGACAGTGCAAAAGTTGGCAAGCGCGCGAGTAATGACGATGGGTGAAAATAAAGGCGACGCAATTTTCGATGTGGTCGCTTACACCGATGGTGGATGTCGAGGAAACCCTGGTCCAGGTGGTTGGGGATTTATGGTCTATAACCCAAACAATGGACAGGCGCTTGAACGATGCGGTGGCGAAAAAGAGACCACCAATAACCGGATGGAAATAATGGCAGCCATTATGGCTTTACGTTCACTGAAAAAAGATGGCACTCGGGTTTTATTATATAGTGATAGCCAATATGTTATTAAAGCTGTGAGTGAATGGATGCCTGGTTGGAAAGCCCGTGGTTGGAAACGCAAAGAGGGGGAATTAAAAAACGTCGATCTGTTGAAGGAACTCGATGCCCTTAACGCACGCTTCAAGGTCACTTGGCAATGGGTTAAAGGTCACGCTGGGAATCGCGGCAATGAACATGTGGATGCGTTGACCAATCGCGCCATGGATTCTGTGCAAGCTGGTGAGGATATGGTCTATGAGAATCGGCTGATCTGGAAGTGAGAGCTGATCCATCAGGCAAGGCACGGGGGCGATTTTAGCTTTAAAACCACCTTGCTGACGGGGAAACCTCAAGTTGGCTGCGACAGATATGAAATTTCATCAGTCTTTTTTACCTAAAAAACAGGTAACCGATGGTTGGCCTGTGGTACTACTAGATGGTAAGCTATCGTGAAAGAATGGCCGACCACGACACTGTTTATGAATTTATTGAGAGGGGTTCGCAAATGCCAGAAGCGCATGACCATGAAGCATTTATACGACAGCTGACAGAACATCAGACGCGTATTTATGCCTATATTTTCTCGCTGCTTGGCAATCACGATCGCGCGGCGGATGTGCTGCAAGAAACCAATATTGTGTTGCTCCGCAAATATGCCGAGGTCCAACCAGGCGAACGCTTCTTGTTCTGGGCTTTTTCGGTGTCGAAGTTTCAGGTACTTGCGCATTTGCGTGACCGGAAACGCGATCGGTTATTGTTAGATCCGGAATTAATTGAGCTGGTCAGCAAGGAAGTGGAATTAATCGCAGTAACTTTACCAGAGCAACAACAGGCGTTGAGAGGTTGCCTCACTAAATTATCTGAGGTGAATCAAGAATTAGTACGTCGTCGCTATTTTGCCGATGAATCTATTGATGTAATTGCTTCGGCCATGGATCGTTCGCAGAGCGCGGTAAAAGTGGCCCTGCTGCGCGTACGTCGCCACTTACAAGAATGCATTACTGCAACAATGATGGCGAAAGGGTGGACCGATGTCGACGCCTGATAAACATGAACGCTTGGCAGAACTCTTATTAGAACAGCAATTCGGTTCACTAAATGATGCTGGAGTTGAAGAGTTACGTACGATA
>SYDV01000423.1 GCA_005801395.1 Planctomycetia bacterium
AGTCGAGTTATGCATCTTGACCAAAAAGACGTACGATCGACGGTTATTCGTGAGCCTGGACGGGAAGAACGTCGCGTGAATTATGAAGGAGCGTGTCTATTCGAAATAGACGGAATCCAGTTTGGCTTGGAAATATGCTTGGATCACGCAAAAAGCCGTCTAAAAAATTCACCTCGGCCAGAGAATTTACCACCTATTCAAGTGCAATTGGTTCCATCATGTGGCTGGCATCTCGGTGCAGAAGCGATGGTCACGATGAAGGGGGGGTACGGGTTTAATGTTGAAGGGTTAAATGGCAAAGAAAAAAACGACCATGGTGCAACTAGTCAATTGGCAATCGTAACGAGTGATCCACTGGGTCGTGTTAAAATTATGGCGGATAAAAGTGTTGATCCAAGGACTACGATAGAAGACGTTTCGACGCCACCCGTTATGGTCCCACTGATTAATGAGCCATATAATTTCAGTAGTTTATTTGCCCGCGGTGTTGCCCAATTGGCTATTTATCAAGCGGTCAATGTTCCTGGGGTAAAAGAACCGGAAAAAATAGAGTCTGGCGTACGTCCAGAAAAATGGCGTCCCCAGCCTTAAGGTTAATTAATTAAAAAACGTTAGCAGCGAAGTCTTTTTTACAGGAGAATAGGAAATACTCATGTCTGAAACCAACCCCACAATAACACGAGAAGCCAAATCCCCATGGTTCGATCCAATTACGGCAATCTTGATAGCGATGACTTCTCTCGGTACGGCATGGTGTTCCTATCAAGGTTCATTGTGGAGTGACTTGAGTAAAGAACTTGGGATTCAGGCGGACAAGCTTGATCGTCAAGTTTCCAGTCAACATCTCGATGCGCTGGTAATACAATCCATGCATGTGCGAGGATGGATGGAGGCAGTAGATGCTCACTTAGAAGGCGATCTTAAGCGGGAAAAATTTTACACGGACCGATTTCGTGATGAACTTCAGCTAGCTTATGACAAATGGATTGCGCACAAACCTTATGATAATGAATCGGCTCCACTGCACCCATTTGTGGCGAGTTTGTATGAGATGCGGTTTACCAAGGAAATTGCTGCCGCGACTAAGTTATCCGAAGAGGTAACGGCTCAGGCCAGTACAAATGAACAAACTGCCAGTAGCTATCTCGCGAACACGGTAATTCTTGCCATTGTTTTGTTCTGCATTGGGATGGTCGAGAAATTTGACCGACGTAAACTTCGAGTGGTATCATTTGTTTTTGCTAGCTCGTTATTGCTGTATGCGATGGTACGTATCGTTTCTCTTCCGATTCTCTAGCCGTGAATAATTAACGGTGAGTTTTCAATGACGGTGATGGCAATTACTTCTAATGAATCGCAGATAATACATCATGTGGTTTAAAACTAAATGATGGAACCGAGAAAGATTTACATTTTACGGTAGAATAAGCGCCAATAAGTACGCGATCGGCGCACCAATCATAATGGCGTCTAAGACATCGAGGACGCCGCCAAAACCGGGGATGCTGGCGCCGCTATCTTTAACTGCCGCGTCGCGTTTTATTGCACTGTCAGCCAAATCGCCGAGGACGCCTAATGGGCCTAAAATTAATCCCCAGACGGCTGGTTGCCACCATCCGTTAAATGGATCGTGGTCGCAAATCGCGCTCAACGACCAGGTAAGCAGGTACGCACCTCCGATAGAACCAATAAATGAACAGGCGAAACCTTCCCAGGTTTTACCTGGGCTAATACGCGGTGACATTTTATTTTTTCCCAGCGCACGTCCGCCAAAATAAGCACAAACATCACCCAATTTGGTGGTGGCGATGAATAATAGTAAGAGTTGTGTGCCGCGATAAGCACTTTCACTGGTTTCGATTAATGCGAGTTGTTCCATCATGTGGAACGATCCACCGAGGTAGACAATCCCCAGCAACGTGGCGCCAACACTGGAAATAAAGTGCTCTGTGGCATGGCGAAACATTTGACTCAGCACGATCCACAGCATGCCGATGGTGAGAATGAGCATTACCGCAGGAAATGATTCTGGTCGCAGTTGGATGGGATTGCCATCCATTTGCTGGAACGGCAGAGAAATAGGTTGTTGCCAATTTGCCACGGCAACCAAGGCCATCGAAATCACCACCATCGGTGCATATTGCACATGTGGTGCATGCGAACGCGTGAGTTTGACCATCTCACGACTGGCAAAAATGATGCCCAGCAGACCTAACGACAGAGCGCCCAGGTGGCTGCCGCGCATGATGTCGTGGGTAACCGCACCGATGAAAATCAAGGATAAGGAGATGCCGAAGATAAATCGAGAACGTAACTCAGGACGCATGTGGGGGAAGCTTCTACGGAGAAATTCACGGGGCGCTACTTCGGAGTCCGATGTCCGATGTCCGATTTCCGATGTCCGATGGCTTGCCTTCATCAATGGTTACCACGTCGACGAGTATCGCTGCAGCAGACGTCGGACCTCGGACCTCGGACGCCCGAATAAATCGAAAGAAACCTCCCCCCTGTTGTGTTACTCCCTGGCGTCCTAGTATGCGCCGCCTTCCCCGTATAGCCCCCCAGGGGCGGGTGTGTTATGGCACGAATACTACCGGGCGATGGCCTGACGTTTGACGACCTTCTCTTAGTACCGCGTTACAGTAACGTGGTGCCCAAGGATACTGATGTCGGGACGCAGCTGACTAAACGTATTCGTTTGAATATTCCTCTGCTGTCAACAGCGATGGATACAGTCACCGAAGCGCGGTTTGCGATCGCCCACGCGCAAATGGGTG
>SYDV01000424.1 GCA_005801395.1 Planctomycetia bacterium
TCGATTAAGTACCTTAGCCGACGAACCAGATCACGATGAATTGTGTAAACGCGAACAGGTCTATTTCCTTGATGCGATAAATAAGAGCATTGATTTGACCGCGCATTGGTCCGCCGCGCGTGATAGTTTAGCCATCGTTTTGGCCGCCGAACAATCCATTAAAACGGGTCAGGTCATAAGCTTGTAAGTAGTTTATCACTCGGTGTTATTTTCACGTTCGTGCTTTAGCTCATATAATTATGAGAGGTCATGATGGAACCAACTGCGCCGTTCATTCAATCCCGCTTGTCGGTGTTGTTTTTTATCCAGTTTTTTATCTGGGGTGCGTGGTATCTGACCGGCTATCGCTACATGATTGCGCATGAGATGTCGCATAATGCCTTTTGGCTCTACACGGCGAGTCCGCTTGGGGCGATCGTTGCCCCGTTCTTTTTAGGTTTGTGTGTTGATCGTTTCTTTAATGCGGAAAAAGTATTAGCTGCGTGTTTTATTCTTGGCGGTGCCATTATGTGGTGTTTGCCGATAATTGGTGATATGGCAGGAACCCCGGTTATGCAGCTCAATCCAGAAGTGGGAGGGACAATTGCTTATTATTCGCTGACCATTTCTGGAATTACACTGGGCAAAAGCACCTGGTTTAACTTGGCTATTTTTGCCCATATGTTGTGTTTCATGCCCACATTGGCATTGACCGCAGCGTTAGCATTTCGTCATTTACCACGCGGTAACGATGAATTCCCTTTGGTGCGTTTGTGGGGCACGATGGGATGGATTTTTGGCGGACTGGTATTGGCATTTGGTTTTACTGGTACGGCAGCTGATGGCAGTGCTATTGAAGCTGGTGAAGGTCCCATTCAATTTCGTTTAGCGGCGAGCGCATGTTTGGTGGCGGGTCTATTTTGTCTGACTTTACCCAAAACCCCGGCGCCGCGCAAAGGACAGCCATTCGCTTGGCGTGAATTATTCTTTGTCGATGCTTGGCGTGAATGGCGTAATCCAGCATTTGCGACGTACTTGATTTGTGCTTTTTTAGTCTGCATACCATTATCCGCGTATTATGCCTATCTCGCGAATCAGATGGGCGCGATGAATCTGAGTCACGCGTCGGTATGGGGAAATGTTGGGACTTGGCTAGAAGCCGGCATGCTATTTTTAATGCCGTTTTTTATTCGTCGCCTTGGTATAAAACGCATGATTGCTATCGGTATTTTCGCCTGGGTGGTACGTTATCTTTTGTTCACGTGGGCGGCAGCAGAAGGAAGTATTCCCGCGCCATTTTTAGCAGATGGGACAACGACCAATCCAGATTATCCCGGAATGGTATTAGCGGGATTCCCTGTGCCTTTCATGCACGTAGGATTTTTATTATTCTTCTTTGGTGTCTTGCTCCACGGCATCAGTTATGATTTCTTCTTTGTTACCGGTCAAGTTTATGTTGATAAGGTCACGCCACCGGAAATTCGTGGCCAGGCCCAGGCGATGAATTTGTTTTTCACCTATGGCCTTGGTCTTTATGTCGGCGCTATCGTTGCAGGCTACTTGGCCGGTTATGCTTTTACGGATGATAAAGGGCAGTCGGTTGTCCCTAGTTCGGTTCATTCGCTTCCCTATTGGTCGCATTTGTGGATTCCCTTGGCCATATTTGCCAGTGTCGTGCTGGTGGTCTTTTGGTTTATCTTTCATTACCAAGATAAACCATCGACGGCCAACGCTGAATCAAAATCGGTGTCGAATTAAGTAAAACCTCCTATGAGGAGGCAATGTGCCAGTGTTTTCTTGAGACAAAAGCTAGTCCCTCTAACTGGTTCTTGACCTTGGACCGCTCAATAAGGAAATTACATCCAGGAACAACCATCGCATTTCCTGTTTGTTAATCTCTGCTCTATCAGCGGTATCGCTGAGCGGCGCCTTCGCCGAAGAGACGGTCATTAAAAAAGAAATGCGTGACGAAAATGGTAAGCAGGTGGAGTACATGTTTATTAACGGTATAAAGGTTCACGAAACCGATCCTGCGAAACAACCTCAGCCGCTAATCGTTGAACCCAAACCCTATGACGCTGAGGCGGCGAAAGCTCCGGCTGATGCTATCGTGCTTTTTGATGGCACGGAAGGCTCGCTAAAAAATTGGACCTCTGGTGGCGGTCAACCGACTAAATGGAAATTGATTGATGCGGCACTCGAATCGGTGAAGGGCGGCGGTTATGCCCAATCGAAAGATGAATTTGGTTCCTGTAAGCTGCACATTGAATTTGCCACACCCGCGGAGCCGAAAGGTGATGGACAGGGACGTGGGAATAGTGGCGTATTTCTTATGGGTGAATACGAAGTTCAGGTATTGGACTCTTTTGGCAATACCACCTATCCCGATGGTCAGTGCGGAGCGTTATATGGACGTTCAAAACCACTGGTGAATGCTTCACGCAAGCCTGGTGAATGGCAGACCTACGATATTACTTTTCATCGTCCGATGTTTGACGAAATGGGTAAGGTAACTCGCAAGGCGAAGTTTCATGTCATTCATAATGGTTGGGTTATTCAGGATAATGTTGAACTGACCGGTGGAACAGGGTGGCGTGGAGCTCATTCGGTGTCTGATTATAAGAAACATGGCGACACCGGTCCGCTTAAAATGCAAGATCACGGGAATCCGGTGCGCTTTAGAAATGTGTGAATCCAAAAAATCGCGGACTGATCACAGCCCAGCCGAGCCGGAACCAAAGGTTCATTATCGACTCGGCTAGGCTGTTTGCTGTTGTTGCGGGGCTGTCGCCCCATGCCTCGTTACACTATGGCGCGAAATCGAAATCATAGGACAGCAGGAAGATTTCCCGTAATAGTGTCACAGACGATGCTGACGGTTTGGTATCGCTTAAGCCGATTTTCGGATTTTGCTCAGGCTAAAATGTCGCTTAAAGCCCCCGTACTGTCAGCAAATTTTTCCGTGGGGGCACCGAGTTGGTTTAATAGGGTGACAAACAGGTTAGACATGGGAATTTTCTCATCAAATTTAAGGAATTGACCGCCTTTTAAACCAAGCTTTTGACCGCCAGCGATTACGGTAGGGTAATTTCGTGCATTGTGGGTATTGCTGTTGGAGCTACCATACATGGCCATGGTGGAATTCAGGATGGAACCATTTTCGTCAGTTATTTTACTGAGCTTTTCAACGAAATAGGCAAATTGTTCGATAAGAAATTGATCATAAATACCTTGGCGCTCGAAATGCCCTTGATCTCCATCATGTGACAAACCATGGTGGCCTTTAAATTTAAATGTGATCACTGGGAATTTATCTCCGAATCCCATACCGTCTTCACGGGCAAGCATATAGGAAACGATTCGGGTAATGTCGGTGTCGAAGGCCAGCGCAATCAAGTCGTACATAGTACGAATATATTCTTTCGGCGCCGTTTGTTTGATGTCTAATTGAAGGTGATCTGCTTTAAATTCTTTCATCGGGACATCGAGCCAGGATTCTGTGCGCTTAATATTTTCTTCAATTTCATTGACCGAAGTCAGGTATTCATCCATTTTCATCAGATCTTGTTTACCCAACTGACGATTGAGATCTTTGGCATTTGCCATGATCATATCGACGACTTTTTTCCCTTGTTGTAATTGTACTTTCCGCGCTGTTTTTGATGCCCCATTGTTGGCGCTGAAGTAGCGCTCAAAAATTTCTCGTGGATTACATTCTGCTGGCATGGCGCTGCCATTTGCATTGAAAGAACAGGTTGAGACACGCGATTTAAAGCCAACGCCTCCGTCACAAGAGAGAGCTAGTGATGAGAATCGTGTTTGCTCGCCATATTTAGCGGCCGCTGCTTGATCAATCGAGATGCTATTTTTATAGGTTGAGCCACCAATATTGCCGCCAGTTAGCCAGGTGTCGACTGCAGCATGTCCCAGCAGGTCTCGACTGTGTGGATGGGAAAGTCCGCCGATATAGAGCAAATTCTGGTGAAAAGGCTTCAATGGTTCCTGAACTTTGGTGTAGGAAAAATTGACGCCCTCACCATGTGGAAACCACAGCCAGTCTTTAAAATCAGGATCTTTTTCACCGGGCATGCTGACACCATTTGGGGTATAAATAAAAGCACAGCGTTTTTTATTGGCTGGATTTTTCGCGACGTCTTTGCCCATACATTCCAGATACGGTAAGGCGCAGGTAAGTCCGATACCTTGAAGGAAAGCCCTGCGATTTAAATGCCACGGTTTATGCGCCAGTGTAAATACTCCTATCTAGCGTTCTGTGAATAGTGAACTGGTGACAATGCCTTCAATGACGGCTTGAATTTTATATTCTTCATTTTTGGCCTTAAGCATGATGGCCTGAATTTGTGTTTCGTCGGTAAAATTTAACGACCTACCAAGTGCATAGGACAAGATGTGTTTAACCACGCTGCGAGTAATATTTTCACGTTCATGTTCCAGCATGAACGCTTTTAAACCCCTGATGCCGTCGATGTTTGTTCCACTGGGTAAGGTGGACTTCATATCGCCGGGCATAATGCCGCCTTTGGTTATGATTTTTGACCGCTGTAGGCCGACGGCGTCATAACCTTCAAAGGCAACTCCCCAGGGGTCAATTTTCGCATGGCAATCATTGCAGGCTTCATGATTGCGATGTTTTTCAAGTTGTTGTTTGTTGGTTAATTTAGCAAAATCGGGATTTGATTCATCAAGCATAGGTACATTCGGCGGTGGTTCAGGAGGGGGATTGTCGAGTATTTTTCTAATTAACCAGACGCCGCGTTTAATAGGGTGTGAATCGTTACCGGATGAGTGCCCGGTAAGGAAACTGCCTTGGGACAATAGGCCGCCGCGGTTGACCGAACGCGGGACAGCAACTTTCCTGAATTCACTGCCAAAAACATTTGGTATGCCGTAAAAATGCGCCAAGTTCTGATTGACCAGCACAAAATCAGAATCGATGAAATTCATTAGACTTAGGTTTTTGGACAACACCTCATGGAAAAAATAGTGAGTTTCATTGGCCATGTCTTCTTTAATAAAACGCGTGTACTGGGGATACATGTTGATATTGATACCGATATTTTCTAGGCGGCGCATATCGAGCCATTGATAAGTAAAGGCTTTACTAAAATTGAAAGCTTTGGGATCTTGCACCATTCTTTGAGCTTCAGTAGCAAGATTCTTTTTTAAATTGCCGGTATGAGCTAGTTGTGAAAGCCGTGCGTCTGGCATGCTGTCCCAAAGAAAGTACGAAAGTCTTGAGGCGAGCTGAAATTCAGTGAGTGATTTGTTATCGTTTATCGGTTCGGCAAGATAGAGAAAATCACGGGAGCATAAAATGATCACGAGTAACTCTTTGATGCCCTCCTCAAAAGTTGAGTAGTCTTTCTTGTTCTCCTTCCAGAATGTGATTAATTTTTCAATTTCAGAGGTCGTGGGCGTTCTGCGAAATGCCTTAGCAACAAAGCGAGTAATAATTTCTCGCGTGTAGAGCTCTTGGTTTTCTTTGTTTTTAGAGGTAATGAAAATATCGGTATGACTTTTGGGCGGCCATGTTTCGTAGTAAGGTCCTTCGAATTCAATTGATTTAATCAATACCGGAGATCCGACTTCGTTCTTGCTGGTAACAAAAGTGTCATTCCACAGCCCTAATACCGCCATGTTGGACATGAAGTCAGTGTCATTGAGATCGATGGTTGGTAGCGGAATATCTTCCAATCGACCTTTAAATGTCAGCGTCTGCGTTTCGCCGAATTGGGCCGACACTTTTTGCGGTTTATCGAAAGTGGCGTATTCCATGCCATCATCAGTTCTATTTCCAGCAAACGTCCGTAAGTACGGCGCTGAAGTAGTGCTGGCCGTCTTGGGTGTTTTTTGAACGAGTAGTGATCGGCCTGGTTTAACCGGGGTTAAAATAAAAGCGTGAATATGTGGAATGCTCGCGCCCTGACTATCAAAACTAAGTGTTTGCTTGCCTTTTTTAAGCTCAAATTCGCCATTGCTTTTCAGTTGTAAATCCTGCCAGCTAGTGGTTGTACTACCTAACGTTCGCTGAATGAGTAGATCGCCAATTTTTATATCGAGCGGACGTTCTTCGCTGGCGGCATAGACGGCGTCGAATTGGTAAAGACCACTTTGTGGAAGATCGATATCATAACTGGCAACCGGTTGTCCTTGAACATAACGTGGATTGCTCCGGTTAAGGACTTCATGCGTAGTTGGATTTTGTCCCAAAATAATCACCGCATGCTTTGGTGCTGTGACGGTGGTCGTTTTTGCGTCAAATTGGGCGGCTGTTGGAGTCGGCGCATCCTCTTCAATTTCGGAAGATTGAGAGGCCACTACGTTCATGATAAAATCACCACGTTTGGGAAAATCTCTCATAATAATCGTCAAATTGGGTGATGGGCCATGCCAAAGACTTGCGCCCTGCTCTCGATGCGGCACTGAAGATAACAGAACGAGTCCATCTTTCGTAACTTGAAAGCGATTTTTATCAGACCCACGCATATCAAGGAAGAAGCTTTCGTTCAGGCGTTTATCTATTTCAGTGTCTTTATATTGGGTCAAATCGGTGAAGGGCTGAAAATGATGCGTAATAGTTTTGAAGCCTTTGTTAGTCGCTTCAAGTTCTTGAATCTTATAGTCGGGGAATGGAATAGGCACCGATACATAGCCAAGCCCTCTAGAGCCTTTTCTGGGGCTAATACCGCTACCAATATCGATTTTAAATTTATAGACTTCGGGAGGTTCATTGCCAACAATTGCTTGATCTACGGCCATGCGGGCAATTTTTAAATAATATTCCATTTGCAGCCTAGACATGGAAAGTGCTTCACCATTATTTTGAAACCCTTCATGTGACTGACCATCGCCTGGAAGCTCTTTGCCAAAATTGATTTTAATTCCGAGCAAATCTTGGAGTGTATTGGTGTACTGCTGCTTATTTAAGCGGCGAATAACGGTCGTTATGTTCCCGCGTTTTAATTCGGCGGCACGCTTTAATTCAACGGTTAGCCATTCAATGATCCTTTTTCGCTCTTCGGCGCTGGGTTGTTTTTTGTCTTCTGGTGGCATTTCGCCAAGATTCATGACGCCCAACATACCGAACCATTTTTCTGCATGTGGTCCATTGACCATGTCCGGATTGAGATCAGTTATTTTAATACCGCCCTTCACCTTTTCAGTTCCGTGACAGCTCACGCAATAGGTATCAAAAATCGGCATGATGTCTTTTTTGAAGTCATAACTCGAACGTGCTGGAGACTGTGCGTCCTCCTTGATGTCGCCCCCCAGCAAAAATATGAACGCTGGCGCCGAACAGCAGAGCATGAGTGCTAAGACAAAGGATTGAAACATTCGGTAACTCCACGTCGGGACGAGCGATAATATTAACAGTAATAACTGCCAGGATTACATTCTGTGACTACTTTTGTTGATTGGAAAATAGGATTGTGGCAAATTAGTTAAAATCTATGGGGTTATAACAAATTGAAATGACAGGACCTTAACGATTCGACATCTTGTTTCAGACATCATGCGTTCGTTATTGTGACCCGATATTGATAGCGTGTTGTATCATTTAGGGCTTTGAAGGTCATCGGATGGAGAGGTCGAACTGTAGCAGTAAGGGAAGTTTCGCCAAAGAGTTACGTAATTATCGAACCATCGTTCCTGGCCCACTGTGCTCGATGACCTCTACCACATGAAATGCCGTCGGTGATTCCCAACTGGCGATACCCAGTTGTCCTGGGTTGCCGCGTAGATGGTAAACCGATGGATTAGTTAACTCACGGTAATTGGTCGGCGTGCGAGTAATAATTTGACCATCAAGGAGTGCGGTGGTTTCACCACGGCGCACGCGTAAAACTGATTCATAGCGTTGACCCGTGGTAAGACACGAAGGCTGTTTCACCCGAGTCGTGTTTCCCACGTCATTTCCATGGAGTCCACGCATATTTTCAAACGCAAAAATGGTATTTCCCCAACCGCCCATGACCCAGGAAAATGCTTGGTTACGGGCGACAAATATTTGCGACACGCAATGCAGTCCACTGCGTTTGGTGAAGACAATTCGATAATCGTATTCTTCTGGTGGGCGATAAGGAAGTGCGAGTCGTGAAGCACCCTGACCATCCGCCCAGGCTCCAGCGTTGTCGCTTACCAATGCGCCATCGATTCTTTGCCAAGTACCAAAGATCGCATCGCGTGTGGGATCGGCGAGCGCCAAAAGATCTATGGTGCGCGTTTGGTTGATGAGGCTGGGCGGCGGATTTACTGCAGTAATCGTAGTTTCTACCGAAGTTACGACGGGTGGTGGCTTGATAGCGGGCGGAGGTGGGAGAAGAGAGGTTGGTGGTGGTAAGAGGGGAATGGTTTCGAATTGAGGTGGCTGAATTGGTGGTTCCGGTGCTACCGTGTCCGCAACGGGTAATGGATTGATAGGTGGCGCAATTTTTGTGGCTCCATTGGGTCTTAGGTACCACCAACCAGCGACCACCATCAGGACGACGATGGCTATGACGATATAAGACATGAGATGATCAGGTTCATCTGCCAATACCTGACGCCTCCGTGCGATGGCTGAGGCTGAAAGGTTCAGAGGCGTTCCCGTTGGTGACATATCGGAGGCAACTAATTCCAAATCGGCAATCAGCGTTTCGCCATCGGGATATCGATCATGCGGTTGTTTCGCCATCATCCGACAAACGACATGAGCGACCCCAGCTGGTAAGTCGGGAATCTCATCACGAGGATCCGGCCTAGCATCATTGATATGGTGCATAATGACGATCGCCGGGCTGTTACCACTGAAGGGAGTTTTACCGGTCAGTAGATGATAGAGCGTTGCACCCAGGGCATAGATATCGGCGCGACCATCAATGCTTTTTTCACCACGTGCTTGTTCTGGCGCAATATAGTGGGGTGTTCCCATCACCACCCCAGTTTGTGTCATAAATGACTGTCCACCACCGAGTTGTTTGGCCAAGCCGAAATCAAGGACCTTGGCGATACCTTTATCGGACACAACGATGTTTGCCGGTTTAATATCACGATGAATGATGTTTTTAGTATGGGCATGTGCGAGCGCAGCAGCGATCTGAGTGGTAATGGCAATCGCTTCGCGCCACGGCAAGACACCCAATCTTTTTATTGTAGTGTCGAGCGCTTCTCCTGGGCAAAACTCCATCGCGTACCAATGTACGCCGAAATCTTCACCCACGGCATAGGCAGCGACAATATGTGGGTGAATTAAACCAATGGCGGAGCGTGCTTCGCGCTTGAAACGGCTGACAAATTCACCATCGGCCGCATGTCGTTTCGGCAATACTTTGAGCGCCACTCGGCGGTTTTTATGAGAGTCATCTTCAGCCAAATAAACAGCGCCCATGCCGCCTTCGCCAAGTTTGCGTAAAATGCGATAAGGCCCAAGTTGCTGTAATCCTCCGACCTGTTTTGCCGCAAGGCGTTTTTCAACACCTTCGCGCTGGACGGTAGTGATAGCGCCCAGCTTAACTAAAATTTCGCCCATCGGGATGGTGACGCCACTGGCGAAGTTGCGGCGTTGTTCCTGCTCGGCCACTTCCACTTGTTCGGGTGTTACCATCGCCACTTGTTTGACGTAGCGGGCAAAGTCTTCGTCGCTGGGAACATGCTCGGTCATGGGTGGTCCGGTTCGGTATCAATCGTGCCTTCGTCGAGAGTATACACCAGTGCGAGTCGGTTCGAACATCACGACCTTTGACGAAACGTCAAACCAAGATCAAAAATCGATGCGCGACGCGTTTCTCTTGCGAGCCATTATTCACGCAAGATTTTAATGCTCTGTATTTCAAATTTCGCTTGGGTGTCGCTGCCAACGAGCGGATCGATTCGTAATAGCGTTAGGTCGTGATTGAAGCCATTAACTGTGGTAACATCAAAGCGTAAGGTGACGAATTCATTGCCGATGTATGGGAGTCTAGCTGCCCAGGTCAATGTTGGCATGGTGGTAGTTTTAAAAAACAGCGCAACAAATCCTTCTTTTGTTCCACGTAGACGTATTTCGATATAGCCAGCATCTGTTACTGGAATAGCGAGATTTGAGGCAATAATAAAAGAGCCAGAGCCAATAATTTCGCCACTCAAAGTGCCGTTGACGACATTTAAATTTACTATTTTATCTCCCACATTCCACGGCCCTTTCGAAATTTGGGTGAAATCCCATTCGTAAATCACCTTTTCATTTACAGCTAATGGAGCTTTTTTAACCGCTTCTGCAGGGCTTTTATCCGCCTTTTTTGTAATGATGTCCCCTTGCCGTTTACTGAGGAGTTCACTGACATTCTTATGTCGTTGCCAGACTTGAGCATTGTTCGTCGACTCAGTCATTTCTTTGGCTAAATCAGCTAATGGTTTCACTAAGGTTTCTGGATCGTTAGTGTGAGCCTGTAATTCAATGTCGCGTAGACGTTGATCAAATAGACTCATTTTTTCGTGTTCGTTAATCTGTTTATCCAAATGAGCCGCCAGCGCTGCTTGTCCTTCTTTTGCGCTCGCTTTTCTGGCCCAGGCGCGCAGGTAAATTATGTTTTCCGGTTTTGTATCAGGTTTTTGTTGGAGCATCGATCCGACCAGCGCACGTAATTCGGCGTCTGGTTTGTTTTTCTGCGCATCTCGTGCCAGACCAGCACGTGTCGCTGGTGACAGATCAATAAATAGGATGTCCCTGTGCAGGTAACCATTACCAAATTTCGTCTCAAGATTCAATCCACTATCGTTAACAGATTTAATTTGGTTATCGTGACTGCGGCCGAGCAGAATTTTAGTGCCCGATTTCTCCTCTATCGTATATTCATAAATGTTAATCAAAGATTTAGCGCCAACTATGATCGCGGCTAAATTTTCATCGGCGAGCGTAATGCAAGAGAGATCTAATTGTAGTTCATTGATGAATGTAGCGTAGGTTGGATTGGAAATGGCGTCAGTTATTATTTTCCGCGCAACCGTATTCTTAGCGTTAGCCAACTCAATAAAGGCGCTGTCCCTGACGGTTAA
>SYDV01000425.1 GCA_005801395.1 Planctomycetia bacterium
GGTTCGCTTGGTGGATTATGATGGTCTGCAATGTTGTCATTCCACAATTGCTGTGGTTTAAGGCCATACGGCGTAATTTATTCGCCCTGATGGGCATCGCGATCGCAGTCAACATTGGCATGTGGTTTGAACGCTTTGTCATTATTTCGTTATCGGTGATGCAAGATCATTTACCATCGTCATGGGATGCGTCGTTCTCTTTCCGGACCTTTGACTGGTTTATTCTGGGCGGCTCGTTCGGTTTATTCTTCTTCTTCATCCTGGGCTTTGTGCGAGTGGTTCCGGTGATCTCAATTGCCGAAATAAAATCCACCTTGCTGAAACCACATAAAAATAGGGATGGACACCATGGTTGAGGCCACTTCCATCATCGCCGGTTATTATCGCGATCAGCAGACGTTTAGTGACGCCTGTGGTGCAGCGACCGCCGCCGGTCATAAGCCACAAGCATTTACGCCGTACCCGATTCACGGGTTAGAGGCGAAGCTCGGTATTTCGCGCAGCTTGATCGGACGTCCTGTGCTGACGGTCATTTTGCTCGGTTTCGCCTTAGGTCTGTTTTTATGTTATTTCACGCAATATCAAAATTGGCCGCTTAATGTTGGTGGTAAACCTTATTTTGCCTGGCCGACTTTTGTGGTGGTGATTTTGGAAACCGGTTTGTTGTTAGGAGCGTTAACGAACATGGGCGTCGCATTGCATATGTGCCGTTTGTTGCCCGATCCGTTTACGAAACTGATAAATGATCGCATTACTGATGACACCTTTGCCTTAGTATTACCTTTAGCAAATCGCGCAGAGGCTGATAGTAAATCAAATTGGTTAAAGAGTCACGGAGCAGAAGAAGTCCAAGTGCTGGGTGTTGAATCACCAACTGAAGCCGTGGTGGAGGCCGCCCATGTTTAAACCATGGTTCGTCGCAGGCATTGGCGCCTGTTTATTATTAAGTGGCTGTGGCGAGAGCGAAAAATCGTCACGTGGTTTCGACTACATGCCAGAAATGTACGATAACCCAGGCTATAAATCACAAGGCGTTTTGGAATTAGGCGATGAAAAATCTCGCCGCCAAGTGCCGTCCATGTTATTGCCAGTTGCTGGAACGGTGTCGCGCCAAGGTGCTGGTTATCAAATTGAGGCAACTGACTTTGCGACTGCAAAATTATTGGTGAATCCATTGGCTTCGTCAGAATCGGTGCTCAAAATAGGCCAACGTAATTTCAATATTTATTGCGCTGCGTGTCATGGCAAAGACGGCGATGCGGTTAATGGCTATGTTGCTCCGACGAAAGAACATCCAGATCGCTTCGGTGGTATTCCATCAATCAACACCGCAAATGTGGCCTTGATGAGTGATGGCGAAATCTATCACATTATTTCTCGTGGTCGTAATCGCATGCAGGATTTATCAGCACAAATACCCTCAGCGGCGCGCTGGGCGGTCGTGTTGTATACCAATGCGTTAGCGCGTGCGACTCAATCGGTTTTGGATGCGGAAAAACGCTTGGCGGAATTAGAAAAAGCGACGGCTCCTGGTGCCCCAAAAGCAAATGATCCAGAAGCCAAAGCTGATATTGTTGCCACCAAGGCCTTGATCGCATTACGAAAACAAGATCTTCAATTAATTCAGCAGGGGGGCGACGGCGACGCCTTTATCCCACCTGCCAAGCCAGTGCCCGAATACGTCAAGCCCACCTGGGGCACGGAGAAGTAGCTCGTGGATAAATTGCCACCCGAATCTCATGCGCCTGCGTTGCGTACGACCCGACTTAAAGCTGCTGCTGCGGCTTTGGTCGCGATCGGGCTCGCAACCTTTGCTTATTTGTTGCTGGTTGACCCGCAACATGCGTGGGCGGCCTTATTGCAAGGCATGATGATCCCCACCTACATCGCCATTGGTGCGTTGTTTTTTATTGCTGCGCACGCTGCTGCGGGTTCGGTGTGGACCGTGCCGTTGCGCCGTGTGATGGAAGGATTGAGCGCGGGTTTACCGCTGACTCTAATCGCTTTTATTGCCATCGCTGCTGGTGGTGGAGCTTATCTTTACGAATGGGTACATTTGGCTGGTAAGCCTGAGCATCACGCATTGTTTCATGCGCATCACACCAACGGCATTGATAAATCCGCGTGGATGACACCAACTCGCTGGATAACGACGACGAGCGTTATTTTGGTATTATGGATCGGCCTGCGTCAGTTGTTTGTGCGTTTCAGCCTGCAACAAGATGCTGGTGCCGATATTATTGCTAAACACACGCGCTTAAGCATCGCTTGGCTAATGATTATGGCCGTAACGTTTACTGGGTTTTGTTGGGACATGCTTTTAGCGTTGCATGTTAATTTTGTTTCCGCCATGTGGGGCGTTTATTGTTTCACTGCTGCCGTGCAGACCTTTTTAGCAGTTTTGGTGATTATGGTGCTATGGATGCGCAAAGGCCCGTTGGCGAATTCAATTCGTGAGCACACCTTACATGATCTTGGTAGTTGGACTTTGGTGTGGTCAGCGTTCTGTATGTATATTGGTTTTGCACAATATTTGGTGGTGTATTATGCCAATTTAGATGAAGAAACGTATTTCTTCCTGATTCGTATGCAGCACGGTTACGGCACTGCGCATGTGGTTGAAGTTTTCCTGCGCTTTGTCATTCCTTTTACTGTCTTGATGAGTCAGAGCATGCGTACACGTCCGATTGCGTTGTTGGCGGTGTCGATTTTGGTGCTGCTCGGTAATTGGATGGATCTCTCATGGCTCATTATGCCAGCATTTTCGCAAAACGAATATCGCGGTTTCTATGACCTCCCGACGGTCTCTGTCGGCGCCGGTTTTGTCGGCGGTTTCCTGTTGTTGGCGTTGTCGTTCTGGGCCAAGCACGGTGTGCTGCCTAAGGGCGATCCACGTTTGCAATCCACCATTAACGCGGAGCACCTGCACTGATGTCTGCCGCACACGACGATCATCATGCCCACCAACCTGAGCAACCGGAGGTATCCCATCCGTTGCTGTGGTCAGTGTGCATTCTCTCAATCACGGTTTTTCTCGCGTGGTTATTTTTCCATTTTTTATTCCAGGGTATGTACGTTGCGCGTCATCATGGAAAAATAGAAGTCCATCAGGCCGGCGAAGCTGAACCTGATCACAAAGCATTAATGGCCAATCATAGCGCCGAAGTGGTGGACCATGGAGCTTCTGTTTATAATGCGAAGTGTGCGTCTTGTCATGGTGCGCAGGGCAATTCCAATCCCAGTAATTTAAAACCGGTGCCGCGTAATTTTCACACTGATGCATGGAAAAACCCAAATGGCGGTGGACCCTATGCGCTCTTTCTCGTGTTGAAAAAAGGACTGGGCACGATGCCAGCGTTTCCTGGGCTGAGCGCTGAAGATAAATATGCAGTCAATCACTTCATTGCCGAAACTTGGGTAAAAAAGCTTAATAACGCTCAATACGTTGAACTAGATCGTGATGAAGTGCAAAAAATGATTCCACCTCCTGGTGCGTCAGGCGAGCACGGTGGTGATCACCATCCAGCACACGTTGAAGTTAAGGCA
>SYDV01000426.1 GCA_005801395.1 Planctomycetia bacterium
TCGCGCTAAAAACGTTATCTTTTTATTTATGGAAGGCGGCCCCAGTCATATAGATATGTTTGATCCTAAGCCGGAATTGAATCGTTTAGCGGGGAAAAAATTACCTGAGAGCTTTGGCAAAGTTATCACCGCCATGGGCGAATATGGTGCGCCGTTACTCGCCTGTCCGCGGACCTTCAAACAACACGGAAAAAGTGGAATATGGATGAGTGATTGGCTACCACATTTATCCACCTGCGCAGATGACCTCGCGGTAATTCGCTCGTGTGTTGCCGATGGCATCAATCATTCATCCGGTATTTGTCAGATGAACACCGGCAGCATTTTAGCTGGACGTCCGTCGCTTGGCGCATGGGCCACCTACGGATTAGGGACGATAAATCAGGATCTGCCTGGGTTCGTCGTTATGCAAGATAACGCTACCACCGTGGTCAATGGGCCACGTAATTGGGGCGCAGGATTTATGCCTGCCCTCTATCAAGGCACAGCGATTGATGGCGGAAGCGAACCAATTGCCAATTTACGCGCACCCTCATCCATTAGTTCCGGACGACAAGCACACAAACTTGAATTATTAAATGAATTAAATCGCGCACACGCGCAGTCGCATCAACAAAGTGAATTAGACGCGCGTATTGCTAGTTATGAATTAGCGTTCCGCATGCAGGCGCAGGCTCCTGATGTCGTTGATATGAGCAAAGAAAGTGACGCCACCAAAGCCTTATATGGAGTTGACAACAAAGAAACTGAACGCTTCGGCGGCATGTGTTTATTAGCACGACGTTTAGTCGAACGCGGTGTGCGCTTTGTGCAATTATATCATGGTGCTGGAAATAAATGGGATGGGCATTCAAATCTGGAACCGAATCATGCAAAACTGTGCAAGACTATGGATAAGCCCGTCGCTGGATTACTTAAAGATTTAAAATCTCGCGGCTTATTAGAAGATACCTTAGTCATCTGGGGCGGCGAATTTGGCCGTACTCCGATGAGTGAAAAAGGTGATGGCCGCGATCACAACCCCACTGGTTTCACCATGTGGATGGCAGGCGGCGGCGTCAAAGGCGGCCAAACCATCGGCGCAACGGACGAACTCGGATTGCGCGCCGTTGAGGAACGCCTGCATGTCCATGACCTCCATGCCACGATCCTGTGGTTACTCGGCTTGGATCACATGCGCGTAGTTTACAATTACAAAGGTCGTCCGGAACGCCCGACGTTGAATGAGGGTGAGCCTCATACGAAGATTGCGGGGTAGCTGCGCCGGGAGTCCGGAAGTCCTTTTGGAGTCCGGAAGTCCGGATGTCCGGATGTCCGGAAGTCATGCGTGATTGGTTAATTATTTTAATTTGGACAATTTATTTGGGGCTGCAGAAATGCTGGTGCCAATATTGGCTTCAGCATTTCTGCAGCTGAAAAAATAATCCACGTGTACGACAAATAAGCGAACACGCAGGACTTCCGGACTTCCGGACTCCCGGACTCCCGGACTCAAAATAGGACTCCCGGATTCAACATAAGACTTCAAGAGCACCTCCCTTTAGCTTTTCCCCTCCGCCTATACGTTGGCGCACATGCCAACCCACCCAGGTACCGTTTTCCTTGCTGGTGCAGGTCCAGGTGATCCTGGATTATTGACCGTGCGCGCGGCTGAATTGCTGCATTCCTGTGACTGCGTGGTCTACGACTACTTGGTCAATCCCGAGATCATTGAGCGGATTCCGTCCACGACTGAACGGCATTTTGTTGGCAAACGAGGCGGACGTTCGTCGTGTTCGCAAGACGATATTAATGCGCTATTGATCAGCCTCGCGCAAAGTCATCGACGGATTTTGCGCCTCAAAGGTGGCGATCCGTTTTTATTTGGCCGCGGTGGCGAAGAAGCCCTCGCGCTCGCTGAAGCTGGCGTCCCTTTCGCTGTGATTCCCGGAGTCACTGCTGGGATTGGCGCACCAGCCTATGCCGGCATTCCCGTAACGCATCGAGCCGCCTCGTCAGTGGTGGCTTTTGCCACTGGTCACCAAGCCAAAGGTGAAATTGAGGATTTAGATTGGGCCGGATTAGCGCGCACCGAAACGGTCGTGCTGTATATGGGCATGCATAAATTAGCCTATAACTGCGAACAATTAATAACTCATGGCCGCAATAAAGACACCCCAGCCTGCGCCATTCAATGGGGCAGTTATGGCCGCCAACGCGTGGTCGTGGGAACGCTCGCCACGTTACCTGAATTAGCTAAAGCGGCAAATTTAGGCGCACCCGCCATTACCGTGATTGGCGACGTAGTATCCTACCGCGAAAAAATTCGCTGGTTTGATAATCGCCCGTTATCTGGACGCCGCGTCGTGGTGACACGATCACGCGATCAAGCCAGCGATTTAGCCGATGCCTTGGCAGATGCAGGAGCCGAAGTCGTTACGGCCCCGGTCGCGCGACAAGAACCACCCATTGATTGGGGAGCGCTTGATCACGCATTGCAACACCTGTCCTCATTCGCCTGGGTTGTTTTTACCTCCGCCAATGCCGTGCGCTTCACTTGCGATCGCCTTATGGCAATCGGACTCGATGCTCGTGCTTTTAGTCACTGTCGCATTGCCGTCATTGGTCCAGGCACCAGCGCACATCTCGCTCGTTATGGCTTACGCGCGGATTTAATACCCGACCATTTTGATGCCGCCGCTCTCGGACAGGCGCTTATCGCCCAAACAAAAACTTCGCCCAGCGTATTACTGCCACAAGCCGACAACGCACGCGTGATGCTGCGTCAACAATTGCAATCCGCCGGCTGCACCGTGACCACCGCAGAGGCTTATCGCACCATCGCCGTGCCTTTTACCCTTGATCTAGAATTACCGGTAGATGCGGTGACGTTTGCGTCTTCTGCCACGGTCGAACGGTTTATCGCCGGTTTAGGCGCAGAACAAATTGCGGCACTCACAGCGCGTGGCTGCCGTTATTATGCGATTGGCGCACAAACGGCAGAAACCATGACCGCACGTGGATTACCAATCGCTGCGATTGCGGCAGAGGCCACGATTCCAGCCCTCGTCCAAGCCGTGGTATCCGATTTAGGGCCGTTAAAGGTCACTCTGTAAAATTTGTTAGTAACCCGCAGCAACATGGCCGGTATCTGGTACCTGGGCAGTGGCAGTCGCTCATCAAAAACGACTTTCACAAAGATTGACCTGACCTCAAGCATTCCTATAAGGAATTTAAGGAGTCTCTCTCCATGCGTATTTCTATGATTTTTAGCGTCATTATTTTACTATTCATAACCGGAGCTCTTCACGCGGAAGAAACCACGACCTTACCAAAAAATGCACAGGCCGCCTTGGATAAATTACAGCGAAATGAAGTTAAATTAACTCAGGACCACAAAAAATCCGTCAATGCTGAACGAGTTAAAACCATAACAGAATTAGAAAAAGCCCTCAAAGACATCACGAAAACCGGTGACCTCAACGCTGCGCTAGCCGTTAAAAAACAAATAGATGACCTCAATGCCAAAATAGAAGCCTCCGAAGACACGGATCTACTCGGCAATAAATTGGTCATCGATTATGGGAAGGTCTTACTTGGCACCTGGAATTTCCAAAAAAACAGCGGACCCGCTGGTACCATGGACATCCTTGCTGACGGCAATCTCAACGCGTCAGTTACTCATCCGATCAACCTCCAAGTTCCAGGGAAATGGTCAGTCGATAAAGACGGAGTTATTACCATTCTCTGGGTCAACGACCCGAACCGCGCAGAAAAATTAAAATACATCGCGCCAAATAAGCTAATCGGCGATTCATTTGATGCTGGAAAAAATGGTTTTAATGCGACTCGTCAGACGAAATAACGGCGTTGAAGTTCAAAAGGTAATTTTCAACCGAGGCAGTATCGATCCGTAATTACTTACTTCCAATAGCCTTAGTTACACGCTACTTACTTCTTTTCCCCGCTGTTTCGCTCCAGGTTTTTATTTGTTCGGCGGTCAAGGTTTGATCAAAACGATAATTAAATCGTCGATCAGGCGCACTGTCGCCATGCAGGGAAAATTCTATGATCTCGTCATCTTTCTGCGCATTATCTGCCCATTTGAAGTCAAAACGTAGCAACGCGTCATTGCCAAACAACGAACGTGGCAAAGCGAGTTCGAGATCGGGACCTTTTACACTATAATTGACTCGTTCGACTTCTGTCCATTTGCCCGCGCTAAAACGATGGACGGCCAGACGAGTCGTTGTCGGAGCGGTGCGATTGACCATGAGGTCATAACCATTCCACCCCGTGGTCGCATTATGATCCGCATCGATGAATAATTGCATCCAACGCGAATCGGTAACTGGCGTCAAAGCAGCTGCACAGGTGACATGAAAAGCAATGGTCTTTGGCCCAGCGGAAACGCGTGCACGAACGATATCATTTCGTCCGGTTTTATCGGTGTAATGGAGCGCTTTGTTCCAACCATGATGATCGCGGTGTAGCGTGTCGCCCTGGAAGTCGCGGTATTCTGGTAACACACCAACCCAGTCAGTAAAATTACCATCGATCGTAATCGGTTTGGAAACTGGGATAACTGGTGGGCGAACACCTTTATAGCGACGGATATTAGCGACCATCTGATAATAATAATTATCCGAATGACCGTCTTTCATTGGCTCAGAATCGCGGCTAAACTCCTGGGTATATTGATCAACAAAATAGGTGTCGCCTTCTGTTAGTTTCGTGAAACCGCGCCACTTTGGTTTATGCGGATTTCCATGAACGAATCGCTGCGCAACCCATTCATTCCAACCGGTAACGATAACAAATGGTGGATCGACTTCTAAGGCGCGTTTCCACTGCTCAGCAGCGTAAATGCCTTCGCCAGTTTTTAATAGATCTGGACTTGGAGGTGGAGTTTTTTGGTCTCCACTTGCGCTGCGGCCTTTGCCATCAACTGGATGCGGAGCAATACACACAGAGATTTGTTCTGGTTTATTAGGCGCATCATGCCATCCAGGATTTTGCGGCGTCCAATCGACCCAGGTCCATTTATCGCGTCCATCACCAAACCATCCTTTAGGATTGGACCACGCCCAGGTATGGCGAATGGTGAAATAGTCTTTTATCTCCGGCGTCAGGGTTTCAGGTGGTGAAAGCAATAACGGTTTACCCAACCACTGGAACCATAATTCGGGATATTTTTTCGCCTGATACAAGGTTTGATATAATTGAGGCACGGATTTTTCCGGCGACGAATTATGAATACCAGCGACTTTCGGCACCGGTAATCCTTGAAGGCGTCCTTGCTCTAATATTTCGCACACGGCTAACATTTCTTTTGGATACACCAGTGCATTGGTTTGATCTAATAACAGAGTATCAACCCCAGCAGCTGTCAGCATCGAACGATGACGTGTGAGCACAAACGGGTCTTCAATTGAGTAATATCCTAATTCTGGTTCACCCCAAAAATGAAACGCTTTTTCCCCACCCCAATTTGGTTTCTCCGGATTTTCCGCTATCATTTTAGTAATATCTAAAACTGGACTATTGTGTCTATTGGTCACGCCTTGATTGACCCAAAGAAAATAAAACAAACCCACTTGGCTATTGGCCCGCGGCGGACCAACTTCAGCGAAGGTTGGCAAACTTCGGCCTAAGGCATCAGTGGCAACCCAACTATCAGCATACACATCACCGGTGGTATCCGCTGCAGATGCCCATGAAAAAAACACCAATCCGAGAACGACGCCCCGCGTTAAATAAGAACGGCTCAAAGTTACCCCCTTGTTGTTGCGTGATATGCTCATTCTGTAACTCTCATCAACCAAGCGACAACACTCCATTAGGAACCGTTTTATCTCTATTAATTATCCCCTTTTCCGCTCGGGGCGTTTTTGAACGAATCGCTTATTACGGTGAAGTTTTTATAGCGTTGATCTGTCTTTTGATCGGTTCTGAACCATTCCCACCACAACCCTATGACGGCAGATTTTACCACAAACAATTGACGCTGACATGGGACATTGCCGCTTACGACAGTGACCATGACAAGGAAATTAACCGCCTAGGACCAATCGACAACTTACGCAAACAGTGTTCCCTTTGCTTACCTCACCATCAACTCGCCATCCGGACTCAAATTGACGACTGGTGAGCGTAATAGTGAGGTCTTCGTCAGGAAAAATTGGCGCTGACCATTTCGCTTTTTCAATTGCCTGAATAACTCCAACCGCCACCCCGGTACGACGAGCGACTTCGGCGACGAGCGCAAGCACATAAACTCCGGGAATGAGCGGATTTCCTGGGAAATGTCCGGCTAACACTGGTAAATCTTGTTTAAATCGTGCGGTACCATTGGCTTTTCCATCGCTACCAACTGCCGTTTGCACGGCGTGAATTGCATCTGTAGCAGGAAACATCAGGTCGACTTTCGTGGACGATGAGCTTCGCTCGAGGCGAACATCACTTCGACCGGAGGCGGTGCAGATAAAAATGGCACTCCCTGCAAATCCACAAATACCTGAACCGTTTCGGCGATGCACAATAATTCACCGGCGGCGTTACTTATTTCGTAAAATAAATTGAGCGTTGGTTGTGAGTCTGGAATACGTGCAATTCGTACCGTTAACATATCACCCTGACGCGCTGGCCGTAAATATTCGAGTTGGCAACGCACCACGGGGGCAACTGATCCGACCGTTTCCATTTGTTTATAAGACAACTCACGCGCAGCGCACCAAGCCTCGCGCGCGGTTTCACAATAGCGTAAATAATGTCCATGCCAGGTAATCTTCATCGAGTCGACTTCAGAAAAATGTACGGGGGTCAATACCGCCATCACATCCCAGTCACTCCCAATCCGTGTCCGAATACGCTTCATGAGGCACCTCCCGTGCGTGCTACTTTTAATTCGCCGGTCATCACCACCTCGCCTGATATTTCTGCGCGCACATCATATAATTGTAATGGCCCTAATTCAGCCGTTTGCGTTCCGCGAATCGTGACCACCTCACCGGCGGAAATGGGGCGCAGTAAGCGGATGGCTTTAGCACCCACCAACATGCCGGAGGCCGATTGACCAGTTCCGTCACCGCGCATTCGCAATCCCATTATGACGGCTAAGGCTTGGGCACACGCTTCCGTCATTTGGAAACAGTCGAGACCGTTGTGAGCTTTCAGTACGACACAGCCATTAACCCCATCAATACTCAACGCGCGTTCCACCAACAATGCGGGCGGTTGATGTGCGGTCAGCTGCTCGGCTGGCAACGCTAAATACTCAGAGACATCCATGGCGGCTCTATTTGGGAATCGGTGAATAGCCGAAGACGAGCTTGGTTGTGCCGCTTCACCTAGACCTCGCAAGCCATCACCTCTCGCTATGCCTGTCGTGTCGACCCAGCACTGAAGTCCTTAACGGCGCATGATTTTTTTTACTGGGGATTCATAGGGGCGAACCATCATCGTTCGTCTGCGTTGACCACGGCAAAGGAGCACACCATGACCCATCGTCGCCGCAGCCTCTTATTGCCGCTTACGGATGAAGAAATTGATTTAGTGCCGCTGATAGATTGTATCTTTCTGATTTTATTATTTTTTATGCTGTGTGGCCACCTCACTGTCAGCGACCGAGTGGAACAAATATCCGTGCCACCAGCGCGCACCGCCAAAAAAGCAACACTCGAACGTGACTGGCGGCACGAAGTGCTCAATATTGGCGGCGGCCCTAGCAGTGAACCAGTGCGCATGCGATTAGGCAATGCATTCGACAACGTTGGGTTATCAGAAGCCGAAGGCCTGCAACGATTACGCCGTTTATTAAATCAATTATATGACAGCAGTCCCATCGACCAACGTAGTAATTTACCAGATCGCCCCATGGTGATCTTTGAATTACGCGCCGATAGCAATGTATCATGGCGCACCATGCAAATGGTTCAACAATTACTAGCCGACAGCATTGATCCCCTCACCGGTTTACCAAATCAACAAAACGCACGTCGATCATTCACTGAATTATTATTTAGCACCCGTGCAACTGACGGCGCGATGAATTAATTTTTCATTGTTTTTTTGCCCCTGAGCCAGTTCTGACGGTCGAACACCTACGATATTCATGAGCGCCAAAGGCGCGCATCTGAAACAGCCGAGGGCATCACCCAAGGAATAATGTGATATTCAGACAAAGGGCTGAAGGACCGAACTATTATGTATGGTTCAATCGTGCGACATAATAATCGGTCGGGCCTTCAGCCCTCAATCGACGGAGGCGATATTCCTAGGGCGACATTCACTGGGCTCATTTGCCCTAGGCTCAAATGGTGCCGCGCCTTTGGCGCTTATCGCAAAGATATACTTTATTTTAAACACACAGGAAGTTGCGGGGGATAATCATGACCATGGAATGTCATGAATCACTCCTGTGATTTCAAACAAGGCTATCTGGGGCTGTTCCCTGAGACACATGACCAGCCCCAGGATTAAACAATTTTCCCGTTTTCTCGTTTATGTGAGCATACGAATCGCCAAGAGCATATATCAAAAGTCCCTTTTCCGGAACAGCTTGGGGTTGGAGGCGGATTATCTCGGTTAAAGTTAGCAAATGATGTAACTCGTTGGCTCGTATGTAGATCAATGTGCCTGCAGGATATCGGCCTCGCCACACTTCCGTTGCGATAATCGCTCCTGACAGCCGACGGCATTTGTCAGAGACTGGAACCCAAGGAGGTTTCCATGTCTTATTCCTATCATTGCGGCA
>SYDV01000427.1 GCA_005801395.1 Planctomycetia bacterium
ATGCATTGGTTATTACAAGTCGAACTCGCCGTTGCTGCACATCCAGCGGTTACGGATCGCCTGCTCGCCATGCGCGCCACCGTCTTAGAAGATCCAGGTGAATTTGCTGAATACCGGGAACAAGCGGGGGAGAACGAAACATTAGAGCAAGTATTACGTTCTGATTTATCTGAACATGAAATTGCCACGCACGTCGCCATCAGCGCTGCCTGTCATAGCGATCCGAAAATTGAAAATGACGTCTTAAAAGCCTTACGCGATGCGAACTCTTCATGGCTAAAACATGCCGCGAAAAAACCGACCGCACGATTACAAAGTTTAATTGATGCGATTGAAGCATTTTGGCAAGAACATCCAGACGAAAAATTATTAGTCTTTACCACGCACGCTTTGGCGATCGAACCATTAGCTCTCGCATTAGGAAAAGCATTTGGGGAAAAACGAGTAGAAACATTTGGTGCGCATCAAGACACCGTTGCACGCGAAGAATCTGCACGGCGATTCGCTAATGACGATCATTGTGCCATCATGGTCAGCGATCCGCTGGGCGGTGAAGGACGTAATTTCCAATTCGTCTCGGTGGTCGTGCATCACGATATGCCATGGTCATTAGCCGCCGTTGAACAACGCATTGGTCGCGTCGATCGCCTAGGACGCGATGGGGATATTCCTAGTTGGGTGCTCACCTGCGATCATAAAAACGCCATCGATAGTGCCTGGACACACATTTTAGATCATGCGGTTGGCCTTTTCACGGCTTCGTCTTCTGGATTGGAATTTATTGCCGATGATGTGGAAACCACGTCGCTGATCGCAGCATTAACCACTGGCGCTGCGGGCATGCAGGCTGGATTGAAAAATATATGCGCCGTGGTCGAACGTGAACGCGCAGCGCGCGATGCCCAGGCCGACGATGTTTTTGCCGCCAATTCCGCCGCATATGTCGCGGCAGGTGAATTAAGCACGGCAGTTAGTGGTACGGAAATTCCAGTCGGTTCCGTCGCGCGATGGATTCGCTCCATGGGCGGTTCGGTCAAACGCAAAGAAGAACACCCACAACCATGGTCCATGCGTACGCGATATCATGACGAACCTGAATTAGGGGTATTTAGTCGCGATACCGCCCTGGCCCATCCTCACCTCTCTTATTACGGTATTGGACATGGCTTAATTGATCGTTTGGTTGCCGATGCCGCCGCTTCGAATTGGTGTGCAGCAATGGCGTGGCGTCGAAAACCCACCAATGGAGCCAGTGCTTGGAGCGGCATTCGCGCCGTGTATACGTTTGCGCTCGATTTAGCGCCACTCGCTGTCGCCGACGTCCGCTTAGAAGTGTTGCGTCGATTATTCGTTGTTGCACCACCTATGCGCCGCCTGATCTGTGTTCGCAGTACTGATGCTCAAATTGAAACCAACGCGCTTACGCTTGCCGCACTACAAGCTCCGTTTGATGCCAAAGCTGGCGATCTCACGGCGAGCAGTGCCATTAATCGTGACGCCTGGACTCGTCCATTATTAGCTGGTCAACCCGAACGTATTACTGGTTGGCAGCAACAATTACGCGTCGCCTGCGCCAACGGCCAAAAGCACGTTGATTTGGAAATTAATAACGAACGCATTCGGCTACGCACCGCGTTGGATGCGCATTTACTTCCAGGCCTAGCCGCTGCCCGTGCCTGTGCTGCGGCCACGAAACATCGATTTGGTGACAAACATCCAGACACCAAACAAGCCATTCTTGAAGCTGAAGAAGAAGAGCGCCAAGTCACCGCGCTACAAGCCGCCATTGATGGTGCGGTTTGGTCATTGGACCAGGTAAGCTACGTCAGCCTGATGGCATAATCTCGAAATCACGGAACCGCGTTAATCGTATTATAAATCGTATATTTCACGACCTCGCCCTGAGCGTCAGCAAATTTCATCGTAATGCTCATTTGATGAACCGGTTTAATATCATCAAGCATGATGGAGACGCTTTTTCCATCGTTCGCTAGAGTCACTTGTTTGACGGTGACCTTATCTCGCCCCTGTTGTTGCGGATTTTCTACGGAAAAATCAGGCGATCCGTACGCTGCCGTCCAGGCGTAATTCCAGCGCAACACACTGACAGAATCAGCCGATATGGTATCTGGATCTAATTTTTCACTAAAGCTAATTAACAAATGATCTTTTTTAATCGCCAGAGCGACGGGAAAAGCCGCCTTTGTTTTTGTCGCACGCACGCGTTGCACGCAACCATCTAAACCGGCATTGGTTTGCCAACCTTTTAAACCACAAACATACAATTGCCCATCCTTGGGATTAACCGCACCACGCATCAATCCACTACCGAACGTTAAGGGAACTTTAACTACCCCTCCTTGTACCTGACCATTTACCGTTTCGTGTAATACCGCCATCATCGAACTTTGCCCATAACTCAGATGAAACATCATTTGTGATAATGATCCCCATTTATTACCAGACCACACTTGCGCCCCAGGAGAATTATCTGCCACCATTGGCATCCAACATAATGGCGGTTCATACGTCGCTGGATGTGCGGGTAATGATTTACCGTAAAATTGTGGGTGACCGACGTAGCCATACCATTTTTCCGGTTTAACCACATTGATACGACAAGCCGGCATCCAATTGCCCTGATTATCCGCATTCGTCAGAAAATCATTGGGGCCCATACCAAGACCACTCGGCACACGAAAACCCGTGGCGATTACGCTGCTCTTTGTACCGTCAGGTGAAATTTTAATCGTGGCGCTATGCATCGGAACATCATTCGGACCACCGTGACCACCACGTGCGTGATAAAAATTACCCGCCGCATCGGTAACCAAATCAAACGCGAAAGCATTATATTTAGGATAGACCGGCGCATCGCGATTAAAACTCACGTAATAATCAGCTTCGTTATCTTTATTCAGATCATCAAGCCGCACTAATTGATCACGACATAACGCGAATACTTGATCATTGACGATCTTCAAACCCAATGGTTCAAATAATCCGTTAGCAAATCGTTTCCACGTAATTTTATTAAGTCCGTCATCGATACCTGATGCGATCCAGACATCACCACCCATGGTTGAAACAGCTAGGCGACCATCACTGAAAAAATCCATACCAATTGGACGCATCCATGACTTCCATGGATTATCGATTGGCATAGTCAGGGTATCGACCGTGTACGCCCAAGTTTCATCGCCTAACGTGCCAGCCGTGGTCACCACTGGCCACTTGGTCGCACCACCACGGCACAGTGATGTAATATCCGGGGTCGTTGGAATAACGCTGGGCTTAACTAATGCGGTTTCCGCTGCTTCTAACGCGGTTTCGACAACCGCCGTTACGGCAATAGTAAACCGCGTTGCTACCGATCGCGGTGGTAACGTGACCGTTATTTTCCCATCCATAAGTGACCATGAAGCGCCAACGGGCGCATCTATTAATCGTGCTAGGGTGTACATTCCCGTCTGTAATCCACCCGTTACCAGAACGGAATTATTCTGCTGATTAATTTTCCCTTGGCCCTGCGGTATTTCTGCAACGAGAAAAGTAATTGGCGCGGAACCAGGTGCGACATCAATTGCGCGCGCAATCCAAGTCAGTCCGCTGCCAGCATAGGCCTGCGGATACTCATGAATCTTCGTTTCACCTATCGCATAAGAAAAAACTACCTGTTCACCGTAGCGATAAATTCCGTGATAGGTTCCCCAACTTGACGGTAAATTACCCAATCCCGTTGTACGTGGATCTTGCCATGTTTGATTGGCCCCCGCGAATCCAGGACCCATCGACGTGCCAAATAACATCGTGCCAATTATTTCTGGGCCGCCTTTTCCCTGGGCCCAGCGCGTAACATTAGTGGTTCCCATATTGACATAACCACCAGTCCAAGCTCCGGCGAAACGTAAGGTTTCCGTATCAAACAAAATTGCGGCATCATGTTGTAATCGTACGATAACTGATTTCGTTACCGTTTGGCTATGCGGTTTCGGTAAATCAGTAAAATAATGGATGGCTGGCCCATATTCCATGGCCAAACCCTGCGCTGCCGGTTGATGCTCTTTGGCTACCGCGCAAAGTACCACTCCAAAACTGAGTAATAGGAAATAACGCATGGAGACCATTCCTTGTGAAATAGAGTCTAACCGAAAACCCACAGCAAATCATCAATACACCACCATTATGAACCAACACCCGCTGTCGGTCGAGCGATGTTCCGAGATTCGCTTGTAAAAAGATGAGAAAATCTTGCGCGGATTGCTCATTCACTAGCACCGGCTCAAATCTAACTATGGTACCACATCGGAGAACATCACCATGACTTGGTACAACGGCTTGGCTAACGCTCTCACGACTAACAGTTCACGGATGTGCATAATCGCGCTCTCTTGCAGTACGCTGGTGCTTTCCGCTAAAAGTATTGCAGGAGAAGCACCGTCCGAAAAAACTAAAGTCATCGTTGTACCAGATGGACTCTCGCCGCGTGATGGCACGGCGGTCGTCGCCTGTTTACCGCGTGAAGGCGACGCATGGGAACTGGTCGCTAACGATGGACAGCATTTTCAAGTTCTCCGCTGTGGCGATCACGTTGGTCGCGTGCTCTTACCAAAAATAAACGCTGAAACTACTTTTACAGTGCGACCTAGCGCACCGCCGCCGACCATGTTCACGGTTGAGCAGACACCTGATCAATTACGTTTTTTAATTGCTGATCGAGAAGTCATCGCCTTTTCTGGTGGTCGCGGCACGCTACCTGAAGGTTATGAAGAAAATTATCGCCGTGGTGGATATTTATCTCGTTTATCAACACCATCAGGTCGCTTAGTGACAGATGATTATCCGCCCAATCATAAACATCATCACGGTTTGTGGTTTTCCTGGACGCGCGCAAATTACGACCAACGACCAACTGATTTTTGGAATATGGGTAAAGGTACTGCCGGCGTTCAAGCCATTAATCACACGCCAGCCTGGACTGCTGGTCCATGGGCAGGTTTTAGTTATCGCAATCGTTATCACGATAATACGAGTGGCATGAATATTGATGTTTTAGAAGAACGTATTGAGGTGACGATGCGCGCACCTTTACCGCAGGACCCCGTTGTCATTATTGATTTAACCGTCACCCAACATTGCCTGACCGCATTACCGCTCCAATTACCAACCTACACGTATGGTGGCCTAGGATTGCGCGGCCACCGCGATTGGGATGGCGCTGAGAACACCACCTTTCTCACCAGTGGAGGCCATGATCGCAAAACTGGAAATTTCACTCGCATGAATTGGGTGCATATGGGCGGACTGGTCGGTGGCCAACCAGCGGGGACTGCGGTCCTGTGTCATCCGAACAATTTCCGCGCACCTCAACCAGGCCGTCTCCACCCCAAAGAACCGTTCTTTTGTTTCGCGCCTTCCCAAATGGGCGATTGGGCCATTACGCCCGAAATGCCTTACCAAATGCGTTATCGCTTGATTATCGCCGATGGCGCGCCTGAAGCAGCGGATTTAGAACGCCGTTGGCAGGAATACGCTCATCCGTTCATGGTCACCTGGAACGGAAAACTGGTGCGTTAGTAGGCGGTCGAACAACCACTTATTCGGGATCACGCATCGTTGGGGCGATGCGCACAGTGATTTCATGCTGGTTATTCAGTCATTGTTTGCTGGTCAATATTGGAACATTATCATGACCATCTCCTACTATGGCTGAAACTCCAACCTTTCCTTACGTGC
>SYDV01000428.1 GCA_005801395.1 Planctomycetia bacterium
CGCTCACGCAAACCACCCAACACCTGATCAGCGCCCTCCAACACCTGCTTAATCCACGCATACACCTGACTCGGCGCTGCCCCTGATTCATCAGCAATGGTCGCCACGGACACACCGTCGCGTAAATGCCGCCGAATCAAGCTCGCCTTCTCGGCGGCAGACCAATGACGATTAGATTTCGGGGATGGAGCGGGTGATGAAGTCGTGCTCATGGCTAAATCCTGTGAGATTTCTCACGATTGGGAGTGCGGATTTAGCTTAAGTAAAACAGGACGATCTTTGTCTGATCCGGAGTATGTATCAGGATAATCAAGCGCATGCGACTGCTATTCAGCAATGGCATACGGGTTCTTCTGTGTTGCCTCGTCCTGGAATGGGGGCATGGATCAATTACGGATTAGGGTCAGAGAATAAGAATATGCCAGGATTTGTGGTGATTTCTCCACCTTACGATGCTTCAATCAATTGCGGGAACGTTTTCCTTCCGGCACAATATCGCAGCACGGTATTGCGCGATGCATCATCGCCGACGGGAGAGAAAATCCGTTATCTGGGAACTGCTCATCAAGACCTGAAACGTCAGCAGCAACGTCTTGAGTTTGTTAGTTCATTAAATGCAGAGCACCTGAAGCAGCAAGGCGGTCGTGATACTTTAATTGAAGGAATGATGAGTTCATTTGACATGGCTTTCCGTATGCAAATGGAAGCACCGGGCATTCTTGATCTTTCTAGCGAAACGCCTGAAACCTTAGCTAGTTATGGCATAGGTGAGAAAGAGACTGATTCCTTTGGCCGGCAATGTTTACTGGCGAGAAAATTAAGTGAGTCGGGGGTGCGGTTTATTCAGGTCAGTGCACCGGATAACAGCTGGGATCATCATGGAAGCATAGGTAAAAAATTACCCGAGTCCTGTCGTGCGGCGGATAAACCAACGGCTGGTTTACTGGCCGACCTCAAACGGCGCGGATTATTAAAAGATACATTGGTGATATGGGGCGGAGAATTTGGTCGCACTCCGGTAGGTCAAGGTGATACTAATTCGACGTTAGGCCGAGGGCATAATCCTTTTGGTTTTACTACCGTACTTGCCGGTGGCGGTGTAAAAGGTGGTTTTGCTTACGGTGAAACTTGCCAAATCGGTTTTTCTTCTATCAAAGATAGAGTCCATGTCCATGATTTGCACGCAACGATTCTTCATTTGCTGGGGCTTGATCACGAACTATTAACCTACCGAGTCAATGGTCGTGATTTCCGTTTGACGGATGTTGCTGGATCAGTGGTTAAAGATATTATCTCTTAGAGGACGGAATCAGTCGGGCTAAATATAGATTTAGCCAAGTGGATAGACCCCTATTCTTACTTCCCCCCATAATCCTTCCAATCACGCCATAACCATTTCATGGTTTCGGGCATGATTGCCCCGCCATGTTTGCCGTTGTGTGCGCCCTCGCCGAAAACGAATTGGTAATCGTATTTCATGAACGCTAAAGACTTCGCCATTTGTTGATTTGCGAGTGGCCAATTCCCGTGCTCATTGTCCACATCATTCGCGCCGTCTTGTAAGAAAATGCGGATTGGTTTAGCTGGGGTTTTACGAATGAGTGCTTCGCAAGCGTGACCGCCACGAATATTGGTGAAACTTCCAATGTGGCTGACGACTTTGCCGAAGACGTCAGGTTTTTCCCAAGCCGCCGTGAAAGCGCAAATGCCGCCAGAACTGATACCGCAAATGGCCCGGTTACGTGGATCATTGGTCAGCTTGTAGGTTTTGGCGACTTCAGGCAAAATCTCTTCAATTAAAAAATTTGCGTATTGATTGCTTAACGTATCGTATTCGAAGCTGCGATTATTTGGCTTGCCTGCCCAACCTAGCTTTTCTGGAAGTTTATCCGATTTGTGTCCAGGATTTAAGAAAATACCGATCGTGATGGGCATGACACCTTGATGAATAAAATTATCGAACACGACGGGCACACGGAAATCACCTTTTTCGCCTAAATACGTGTGACCATCTTGAAAAATCATCACGGCGGCGGGCGCGGTGCCGTCGTATTGGGCTGGCACATACACCCAATATTGGCGAATTGTTCCTGGGAAGACGTTACTTTTCCACACGCCTTCGGTAATTTTTCCTTGGGGAACACCATCGACGCGCAGTGAATCAGGACCGTAGGTATAGGATTCTTTAACCGGCTCAGCGCTAACCGCCCAAGCGAGCGTGTAAGTGAGTAGACAAATGGCGAATAAACGAATCATGGGGTGTCCTTTGAAAGTAAAAGAGATGAAAGAAATGAAGATCGACTTCGGGTTAAAAAAGTTTTGTTAGAAAGCGGTTGGTTTTTTGTCCTGGGTAATGACTGGGGGCATGGCATCCAGAGAATTGGTGGTTCGCATGAAGCGTTCGGTTCCACCTCTTTTGTCGCTATCGTTGTCATCCTGACGCAAAATTCTTCGGGCTTCTAGGCCCAAACGATGTCCAATTTGTCGTTCTTCATCGACGACGATGGTGGCTCCAGCTGCCTGAATTTCATAGGCAAAACGATGATACCGAGCGCGGGCGACGATGGGTACGCCTGGGGCAAGCGCACGGACTTGATGAATAACGCTCGTGACGGTGAGGTGGTCAGGTAATGCAACAATTACTAAATCCAATTCACCAATTCCCAAATGTTGCAGCAATTCCGCATTCCGTGCGTCACCAACGACACCTTCCAATTGTCGATCATTGGCCAGTTGCGCATTCGCAGCTTGGAAATCTATGACGATAATATGCGCTCCGTGACGAATCAGTGGTTCCACTAATTGCTGACCAGCGACACCATAACCAACGACCAACACGCGTTCTGCGGTCGATTGTTTCTCGTGTGGTTGTTCTTCAGCTGTGTATTGAGTACTAGCAATTTTGCGTGATTGAAACCAGCGACCAATGATAGGCGCATATCGTACCAGATAGGGGGTGACGAGCAGCGATAAAATCGATACTGATACGAATAAATTAAATAACCACACATCAGTTGGAGTATTCGCTTTATGAAATACCTGCTCTGTAATAATGAATGAAAATTCTCCGATTTGAGCCAAACAAACGGCAGTTGCGACGGATTCAGGCCACGGACAACGAAAAGCGCGCATGATCAGCGTGAGTAAAATAGTTTTCCCAGCGATAAGCGCAGTCCCTACACCGAGAACGGCCAGCATATTATGATACATCCATACCGGATCACCCAACATCCCGATCGAGACGAAAAAGATGGTAACGAAAATCGTGCGCAAGGTGCTGATATCGGCTCGTGCCTGTAGCGCATACGGTGATTCCGCTAAGACCATGCCAGCGACAAACGCGCCTAGCGCTGGCGAAATACCTAAACTGTGTGCAACCCATGCTGATCCGAGTGATAATAAAGCGGCAAGCAAAATCAGCAGTTCTCGATTTGCGAGTAAGACCGACGTACGCAAAAACCGTGGCAAGACAAAGTTCGCAAAGGCCCAGAACGCGATGGTCATGGCCAGAAATAAGCCAGCCGAACGGGCCATGCCGATGGCTAATTGGTCATAACTAATATCGCCCTGATCTAACATCGTAATAATTAACACTAACGGCACGACGGCGATGTCTTGTAATAACAACACGCCCAAAGAATTACGTCCATGGAAGCTATCAATTTGTCCACGATCAGCGAGGACACGTAAGACGCAGGCGGTAGAACTAAACGCAACAATGGCACCAATGCCGATGGCGGCTTGTGCACCTAAACCAAAAGCGAATGAAATCGTTGCGCCAATACCGACGGTTAATATGACCTGGACAGTCCCGCCGCCCAGGCCGACGGGTCCCATGCGCCATAATCGTTTCAACGAAAATTCGAGCCCAATGGCAAACAGCAATAATGCGACACCCAACTCGGCGATATTACTGATGGTTTCGTTTTGGGCGGTTTCTGGACCCAAAGCATTGGGTCCTAAAATGAGACCAGCCAGCAAATATCCCAATACCGCGCTTTGGCCTAAGCGTTCGAAAACAACCCCGGCGACTAACGCCGCCGCTAATAAGACTAAAATACCACTTAATACGGTCCAGAAATCCATTTAAGCACCTTTGCTAATGACATCGTTCTGTGACACTATGTCGCGGCTTCCTAGGCGTCATTACCGTCGATCCCACCAAGTAAGAATTGCCACACCGATACAAATACACGGTACAATCGCGATTAAAAATGCGGCTAACCATAACAACATCGTATCGCTCGCATCTACGCGGAATACTTTTGTTTCGGCATCTGGAATTGCAGACGCGCGATCGCGATGCAAACACCAGCGAGCGGCATCAATTAATAAGGTCGCGTTAGCAAATTGACGTTGTGCTAAGACACCATCACTGGCCGCTTGGCGACTGCCCCACACGACTAATCGTGCACTGCGTTCATCGCGCACGCTGTCGGAACCGACCAGGGATTCAATCGCCCTACTTAAAGGTAAGGCAGGTTGCAGATCTAATTCCTCTGGCGCTAATAATGCCGCCGCACGTTCTTTTACCCACGAGTCGGCGGGGGCACTTTGTAATAAAATAGTGGAATTGAAGGGCTGCGTTCCCAATGCGGCATAGGCACTTTGTAAGCGCTTGCGCGTCGATTCATCAAAGGAATTTGGTTGCAATAATTGTACCGGTGATGTCCATGGACTTAAAATACTTTGCCCGCTGGTGAGTGCGCGTTGCGTGGCCGCATGTTGGGGATTCATGAGCTCGCCGGATAACAATAAATTGTGGTGTGGAAATGCTGCATTCTGGCCAACTAAATGTTGGCGCATGCTGACCACAATGCGCGGCGGTAAACTTGCCGCAGTGGGCGACAGGACCGTGGTAAAATCTCCCGTGCCGGTCAGCACCGTGGGTAATTCCTCTGGCAGGGATGGTCCCATTAATATGCCACGGCTACGTAACAACGCGCCAAGATCACTGGGCATTCGATCATCGCCGAGGATTAATGCTGCCCCGCCGTCAGCGAGGTGTGTTTTTACCACCGCGAGGTCAGATCCTAAGGGTGTGGTGGCTCCAGCAATTAATAATAAAGAAGCGGCTTCAATTTTTCCATCTCGGGCGAGTTCGCTCAGGTGAACGCGAAAACCAGCTAATTCGAGCGAGCGTATGAGGTCATCGGCGCCATCATCCGCGCCACCGTTGGGACGCAGTTCACCATGGCCTTGCAGGAAGCTGATTAAGGGTGGCTTGGTTTCGGTTAACGAAACTAATGCGCCGCCAATTTCACGTTGCAGGACAAACCGCGTTGCCGGGTTAATCGGAATATGAAATGCACGCTTGCGGGATGGGTGTACGACATAAATGGCTGGCATAGACGCTTGGCCATAAGCCGTTTCAAATGCGGCCAACGTTGGTTTGTGCAATACGGGATCAATATGGCGAAGCCGAATCTGGGCTGATTGCTGGGCAATAATACGCAACCCATCCATAATTGGCTTGGCGCGATCATCGACTTCAATTGGCCAAATGCTGACTAATTCAAGTGGTTCGTGTTGTTGGGCTAATAACGTGACCAATGCGGGGGATAATGAAAAACGGTGATCCGCGCTCCAATCCCAGGTTATTTTGCTGCGATCAGCCGCTGCTACCATTAACGCTAATACCACCATGATTAATAAGGTGTGACCGCCTAATTTGCCGATCCGCGCTCGCCATGAAGTATTGTGTTTGACTGCGTCAGCCATGTAGCCTCCGAGCCATCAAAGCACCATGCGCCATCAACAAACAACTGGCGGTGACGGCGAAGAAATACAAAATATTGCCTAGGTGCATATCGCCGCGAAAGAATGGTTCGAGTCTCGCCCCCAGGCCAATAGCCTGTCCACCGTAAAACAGCCAAGAATCACGAGGCGCGACGCCCATTAATAAAAGAACGGCAATAACAGCAAACGTGATCACATAGGCGGCAATGGGACTGTCGACTAATAAACTAATCCACACGCCCAACGCGGCGAGCATGCTGAGTAATAAAAATAATCCGACATAACCAGCGGCCAATTGCGGCACATCAACCGCGCTGATGAGTAATAAAGAAAGAGGCTGAAGCACGGTGGCAAGTAAAAGCGATGAGAGCACCAACAGGGCAGCAAGGAATTTACCCAAAATTAAGTGATGTTCACGAATGGGAACCGTCAGCAATAATTGCATTGTTCCTTGTTGGCGTTCTTGTGCAAAACTGGTCATGGTGATAGCCGGTGCCAGCAAAGCGAGAAATAACACACCTAAATTAAGGGATTCGACAAATAATGGTTGGTCAGCACCCGCTGTTCCATGCACGGCTTCTAACGTGCGTACGAATAAACCATTGGTTAATAACGTCCAACACGCCAACACCAACCATGCTAAAGGCGAGGTGAAAGCAGCGACTAGATCTCGGCGGGCGATGGACCAAGTCGGCATTAGGACTTCGCCATTTTTTGACTATCTGGCATTATATTTAGGTCCGGAAGTCTGGAAGTCCGGAAGTCGTTTTGAGGCCGGACTTCCGGACGTCCGGAAGTCCGGCAGTCCGGAAGTCTTGCGCGGTCGGGGACTTTATAGACTAGGGGGGATAAAATTGTGGCTGCAGAAAGGTTGGTGCCAGTTTCCATACGACAAATGTTTGTTGAATAAAATGGCGCCAGCCTTTCTGCAGCTGAAATTAATCTGTCCCTCAAACTAGTAATCAGTGAGCAGGCAGGACTTCCGGACTTCCGGACTTCCGGACTTCCGGACTC
>SYDV01000429.1 GCA_005801395.1 Planctomycetia bacterium
GTCGAAGTCCAAACAGAAAAAAGTGTCCTGACCGTCGCTGCACCAAGTGCAGGAATATTATTAGAGCAGGTCGTCGAACCTGGAACGTTGGTCCCCGTTGGAGCGGTCATCGCTTGGCTGGAAGTTGAAGGCACTGCTGGATTGTCCGATACTTCGGAAAGCGTCATCGCCCCGCGCGCGATTACGCCAGTCCCCTCACCTGCCACTCCACGACATGTTGTTCGTCGCACGGGCGCAAATTTTTATAGTCCACGCGTGCGCACACGCTTAGACGAAAATGGTTTATTACCTGCTGATATCGCTGCCATTACTGGCACTGGCGAAAATGGCCGCGTCACGGCTGAAGATATTGAGAAATATCTCAATGAAGGCAGTCCAATGAGCCCGATGCGGCAAGCTGTTGCCAACAGCATGCTGCGCTCATGGGGTCGTCCACTGGCGACCGTTGCCCGCCCTGTTCGCTTAGACCCAGTACTCGCACATCGTCGTACCGTCGATGGTCGTCCGAGCGCGACTGTTTATTGTTTACGTGCGTTGGCCTTGGGACTTAAAGACGATGACCGCATGGTTCATCGCATGGTTGGTAGTCGTATTAGTCGCCCTTCTTCCATTGATTTAGCCGTCGCCGTCGAAGTCGATGATGGAGTACTCACTCCCGTCATCCGAAAAGTTGACCAATTGGACATGGCTCAATTGACCGCCGCAGTCGAAGAAGCCGTCGAACAAGCACGCAAAGGTCGTTTACTCGATCCAGGCGGAGCCGTTTCAACGGTCACCAATTACGGCACTTTTGGCCTAACCTGGGCAACCGCTATTCCGCAGCCAGATCATTCGATGATTTTAGGAATCGGCGCTGTGCGTTATGTACCCGATTGGAATCCTGCGGCAAAAGTTTGGGATCGTGCGCGCGAAGCTGAATTAACGTTAACCTTTGATCATCGCATTGCGGATGGCGGCGCTGCAGCACGTTTACTGATGAAAGTTGCCGATCTGTTGGAGCACCCTGAGCGTCTTTGATTTCACGGCGAAACGTTGATCATCTTTTGACTTGTCCTTCGCGTGAGCCAAATGGTACTTCAAGCTTTCGTGTGGGTACGTACGTATGCGGACTGGCAACATAGGTGCAAATTCTCCCGTCAGACCATATTAACCAAGAGTGCACAGAGCACACAGAGCAAATGCATTTCCCATCTCTGTGTGCTCTGTGCACTCTATGGTTAATCTCTTGTCATCCTGAATATTGAAAGATCAGAACCCACAGGGAAGTCTGAATCCCCAGTCAAATAATTAGCTTACCACCACTGCACTAATTTCGATCCCGGATAAAACGTCAGCATTATATCACCCGCAGCGCTACCAGTTTTTGCCATTTGATATGCGCTCACTTGCGACATACCGACGCCATGACCGTAGCCACGACCTTCGATCACTAACGTTCCACCTTTAGCTGACGCGGTGACACAGCGCGTCCAATTCGTCGAACGAATTTGCCCAGGGCCAACGGCTAAACGAAAAGTTGCCGCGCTCATCTCCATGTCTGTTTCGCGATTATTAATCAAATGACGTACCAATATGGTTGAGACGCGTTGCGAGTCACTAAAGCGATTCACCATGCGCACAGCAACGACCTGACCAATACGCAAATGTTCTTCCGGATGATTTTCTGACCATTTTTGCAATCCACTCGAAACGGTCGCCATAGGTAATTCCACACGCCATTCCAAATGCGTTTTTGCATAGCCAAGCGCTTCGGCACCAGCAATGCCGGCGGGGTCAACGACTGATGGCATAATGTCTGTCATATCCGTCACATTGTCTGCACCGGTCATGGTGGGACGGAAATTGCGCGCGCTCTCCGTTTGTCCACCGGAACAAGCATGAAATAAAGCAGGTATTGGTAATTCATGAGCCACTAATAACTGGCCGCGAGTTTGATCAATGGCAACCGCCATGCGTGCATTTAATGGTTTCACGCCGCCATAAGCCATATCGACCGTATAATGCCAATGTAATTGCCAGGCTCGTGCGTGATTAACTAAATAGCGATCTAACGTGTAACTGCGCGCGACCACGGCTTGCGCCTTAATGGCTTCTAAAGGCCAGGTTGGACTTATTTCGGTGGGCAACACTCCTCGCAAATATTGTTCTAAACCAACGCGTTCAATTAATTGCGCTTTACGACTAGCCGGATCAATGACGACTTCTGGTTGGCCGCTCAATTGCAATATTTGCGGTTTACCAAATGTTGGAATCACTTCTGCTGAAAAGGTTGCTGCCCCTGCCACTTGCCGTACTTGAATAAGCGCACGCTCTCCGAGTAGTTTTGCTCCTGTCGCACTCGTTGTGAGTCCTTTGCCCGTGGCACGGACACGCAATTCACCAATCGGAATCGTCATTCGTTCACCCTGATAACTAATAATTCCACCGCGCGGCAAATTCAGCACCACATCGGGTCCAGACGATAATAAAACACCAATTAATGGTTCACCTGAAATGCGTGGCAATACTCGACGTACGGGGCCAGTCGGAATTGGCGCTGTATTGGATGGAGGTGGCGACACGGATTCATTGGTCACAACCGGTTGTTCAGGTATCTGTTGCGTTGGCGCTTGGGGCGCTGCAACTGATGGTGAGGCCCCTCCGCGCCGCGATCGACCTGGATTATCTATCTGACAACCAATAAAAGATGCACACAACACACTTAACATGATCAAACTCAATAATCGCATTACTGCTCCTCAGACAAAAATGTCGTGGTGAATCCGTCATAAGCCATTTCAACGCCCTTCGGCAAGCGTGCTTGCCAATCGCGATAATGCACTTCATAGCCCATATGGGTCAGCACCGTGCGTCGTGGGCGTAATCGCGCAATGATGGCTTGGGCTTCCTTCCAATTGAGATGCGTCGAATGTTCCTGTTCTCGCAACATATCGAGCACTAATACATCAATATTTTGCAAATAGGCCTCTGCGGAAACAGGTAATTCTTTTAAATCCGTGAGCCAGGCTAAGCCACCACAACGGAAACCGGTGGTGCGTCCAGCTGGCCCATGACTCATGTAGAACGGAATCACCGACAAGCCAGCAACGGCATATGGTTTGCCATCAACCATCGGCACCGTGGTCAGAGACGGACTGCCCATATGGTAAAATTCTTCCCGCTGGCCAAAGCAAAACGGGAACATCGATACCACGGCAGTTAAGTGCTCTGCCGCTCCAAACATCGGGATGGATTGGCCACCCATTAAACGGTTTAAATGGCGTAAATCATTTATGCCATGCGAATGATCAGCATGGTCGTGCGTTAATAGCACGGCATCACAGCGAGTAATACAATGCACTGGGTACGACCGCCCATCCCAAGTACGATCAGGGTCACGCATTTGATGCTGCAAATCAGGACCAGCATCGATTAACACGACTTGCCCCTGCGGCCCACGCAACAAGGCCCCAGCGCGACGACGAATATCCTTCGGATCTTCTGACCAAAAATGCGGATAACCCCACGGCGGATTGCCATGACTCGTTCCGCAACCGGTAATCACTAGGGTCCAGTTCGTCTCAACCATGGTCGACATTGGAAGGGACGATCTGGTTGAGGGAAAGCCTGAATTTTTTCCCTCGTCATCGTCTCAGCTTAAATGCGCAGAGCGGGGATCTACTTGCACCGCTTATGAATCATGAGCAGGCTAGCCAAACATGCCCTCTGTCATCATCGTCGGAGCTGGGATAACCGGCCTAAGTGCAGCACGAGTCTTGGTGGACGCCGGATGGCGAGTGCGACTTATTGATAAAGGACAGGCGGTCGGTGGTCGTTTTGCTACCCGGCGTCTGGGCGAACTGCATCGATCGGTTGATTTTGGTGCGCAATTTCTGACGACGCGCGATCCCATTTTTGCCGCGACCGTGACGACTTGGGCAGAACGTGGCTGGGTCAAACCCTGGTGTCACGGTATTCCGGCGCTCACCGCTAACGGTTTTGATTCGTCCAACGATGGATTTCCGCGCTGGATTGGCACTCAAGGCATGCGTGCGTTGGCTCAGCAATTAGCACTGGGATTTGATGTATTAACGCCCGCAACTATCACTCATATTACCCGCGAACAAAATGGCTGGAACGTGTCGTGGGTAAATGGTGATGCCATTCGCGGAACCGCGTCTGGACCAGTCATCATTGAACAAGCCGACGTCATCATTTTAACGCAACCAGCACCGCAAATTATTCAGTTATTGTCCGCTGCTGGGCTGCCAATGCCCTCAGGATTATCGCAAATTCGCTACGATCCCTGTGCCGCGGTGATGATTGATGTACAACAACATCCCGCATCACTTCTACCCGCGCCTGGCGCGGTGCGCATCGAAGATCCTATGAGCCCGTTGATGTGGGTGGCATCGGCTCGTGGCCGTGGACTCGTATCGAGCGGAGATATTTTATTATTACATGCACGCGGTGACTGGAGTACCGCACGCATTAATCAAGACAAAGAAACTCTCGGCCAAGATTTAATTCGTGATGCGCGCGACACCCTGCATCGACTTGGTATTAATGATGATCTCACTCAACTACATCATCAAGCCCGCCTATGGCGCTACAGCCGCTGCGTGACTTCAATTCCAGAACCATTTTTACGTTTAGCCGAACCATCGCCATTATTAATGGCGGGCGATGGTTTTGGTGCCTGTCCACGCGTTGAAGGCGCGTGGCTTTCGGGTCGTGCCGCAGCCATCGCTATACGCGACGCAACGTCAACATAATGGGTAAATGATCGCTATACCAACGATTTGGTTGTCCCTGATAAAACAGTGGGTCTTCCGCTATAATACGTTGCCGCCCAACAATCTCGAATCCGCCTAAGTCCGGCAATAACGCGGCACCATTTACCAACACCTGGTCAAAAAAAAGCCATTCATCGTTATGTGTACAGGTGCCTTTGGCATCTGCCCTGCCTTCGTAGGCCAAATTATATAATTGAGTCGCGACCGCTGTGCCTGGTTCAGGCCGTCCTATTATGGCACCAGCCGCCACGCGCAAAGATAGATTATCTGGTTCATCGTTTAAATCACCGAGGACAATTAAAGGAATACCCGCTGCACCACGTTCGGATGCTAATCGTTTCAACGCGGCTCCATAAGCAAAACGCAATTGGCTTCCTGGCATTGGATCATCGACGTGACAAGGACCACTGCGACGACTTTTTGCATGCATCAAGACGATCGTTATTGGTCGAGGTGATTCCCCTGCCATAACCGCGTCAATCACTACCAGCGGACGAACGACAC
>SYDV01000430.1 GCA_005801395.1 Planctomycetia bacterium
CAATCACCGGTATGGTTTGGAATGGCCCAACGTAAACCGGCGACGGTTTGATAAACGATGGACACTTTTCCTTGCCAAGACAAATCCTTCGGACGAACTAAGTCGCTGATTTTCTTGGAAATTTCTTCGTCGCTAAACGGTGCGTAAATACGTTTCACGTGATTGACCGTGTGCGGATGTGACGATGCCACTTCATCCTTACAGGCTTGATAAACCTCATTCAGCACTTCGCCTTGACCTCGCTCTTTTAATAAAGCAACAGTGGCTTCAAAGGCAATAAATTTACCCAACTCACTCATATCGATACCGTAACAATCAGGATAACGAATTTGCGGCGCGGAAGATAACACCACGATTTGTTTAGGATCAAGGCGTGACAACATGCGCAAAATACTTTGTCGCAGTGTCGTTCCACGTACGATCGAATCGTCAATTACCACTAAATTGTCTTCGCCAGGGCGCAAAATACCGCGCGTAATATCATAGGCGTGACTCACTAAATCAGTACGATCGCTATCACCGCTTATAAAGGTACGTAATTTAGCGTCTTTAATCGCTGCTTTTTCTTGCCACGGACGTACTGATAATATCGCTTTCAACGTGACTTGATTGAGCGTTCCCGAGACTTGATGGCACAGGATTTCCTGTTCTTTCCATTCGGCCAAATGCGCTTCGAGACCTTCTAGCAAACCGTAATAAGCCGACTCTGCGGTATTAGGGATATAGCCAATAACCGTTCGTGCCAAATCATAATCAATGGCTTTAAGCAAGGCTGGCACTAATTCACGGCCAAGCGCTTTGCGTTCACGATAAATATCAGCGTCGTTGCCGCGACTAAAATAAATGCGTTCAAAGGTGCACGATTTGCGTTCTCGGATCGGTAAAATTTCAACTTCTTTTGCTTGGCCGGTATGCGATATAATAATAGCTGAACCAGGCGTGACTTCTTTCACGGCACTCGGATCAACGTTAAAACAAGTAACTAAGGCTACGCGTTCACTGGCGACTGCCACGACTTCGTCATCTTCATACCAAAACCCAGGACGAATGCCGGATGGATCACGCATGGCAAACGACACGCCATGGCCAACCATCCCCACCATAAAATAACCACCATCCCATGACTGTGACGCTTTGCGCAATACGCGCCCCATATCCAATTCTTCGGCAATTTTACTAGCTAACGCATCTCCACTGAGACCTTGATTTTGCCCCCGACGAACCAGAGCTTCGTTTGCAACATCCAAGAAATGGCCGATTTTTTCCATCATCGTAGAGGTGTCAGCATCACCAGTCGGATGCTGACCTAGCCCCACCAACATATTAAATAATTCATCCGCGTTAGTTAGATTAAAATTTCCAGCTAAACTCAAATAGCGACTCGGCCAATTGCTTGAACGTGCGTAAGGATGGCAGACATCCATACCATTGCCGCCATGCGTTCCGTAACGCAAATGGCCCATATAAATTTCACCGAGATACGGGTAATGCCGTTTAAGTTTTTTCTCGTCGTTCAGATCAATATGCAAATCACGGGTCAAATTGGCTAAATCGTCGTGGATGTTTTTCCACATACGATCCAAACAATTAACGCCGTATTCACGACTGCGGAAATAATATTGCTGTCCAAACGGCATGTGCTGTTTCAGCACACACATACCAGAGCCATCTTGTCCACGATTACGCTGTTTTTCCATCAACAGATATAATTTTTTCAGACCCCATAATGGGCTGCCATAGGTTTCGCGATAATAAGCCAGCGGTTTTTTCAATCGCACAATCGCAACGCCGCATTCATGTTTGATCGGGTCGCTCATCGCGTCACTCCACTCAGCGGTTGAATAAGAGAAACCGAAATTCGGCCATCAACTTTAACGCTTAAGCCAAACGTTTTCGGCATCACGCTTGGGCTCCAATGCGTTCACAGCCGCCCATATAAGCACGCAGTACTTCTGGAACGATGATTGATCCATCAGCCTGTTGATAGGTTTCCAAGATGGCGATTAAGCATCGCGGCAATGCCAAACCCGAGCCATTGATCGTATGCAGGTGTTGTGGCTTTTCGCCTGCGGCTGGGCGATAACGCAGATTCGCGCGACGCGCTTGGAAATCCGTGAAGGTCGAACAGCTGCTAACTTCTAACCACGATTGAGTACCGGCGCTCCATACTTCTAAATCGTACGTATGAGCGGAACTAAATCCGGTGTCGCCAGTGCAGAGTTCCAGCACACGATAATGAAGGTCCAATTGTTGCAGCAGGCTTTCCGCATGACCGCGCAAGGTCAATAAATCCGCGTTTGAATTTTCTGGTTTGGTTAACCACACAATTTCAACTTTATCGAATTGATGCACGCGCGTCATGCCACGCGTACCAATACCAGCCGCACCAGCTTCGCGACGGAAACAGGGCGTATGCGAAGTATACTTAATCGGTAATTGCGCGGCCTCTAAAATTTCGCCCGCGTGATAATTAGTAACCGGGACTTCTGCCGTAGGGATTAATAACAATTCATCATCACGGCAATGGTACAATTGATCGGCAAATTTTGGTAACTGCCCGGTGCCTTGCATGGCGCTGGGCAGAACCACATATGGCACCGCTAATTCGGTGTAGCCGTGCTTGATCGTATGTGTGTCTAAAAACCATGAGATTAATCCGCGGGCTAACCGTGCACCCGCACCTTTAAGTACAACAAAACCAGATCCTGATAATTTTGCTGCTCGATCAAAATCCATAATATCGAGCGCAGGACCTAAATCCCAATGTGCTTTAGCCGGAAATGTAAATTTCGGCACCGTTCCCCAGGTCGCGACAACTTTATTATCACTCGCATCCTTGCCCGTTGGCACATGCGACAAACACGCATTCGGTAAATGCAGTAATTGATCATGTAATTGCTGCTCAATAACGATGCGTTGATCGTCCACGTGTTTAGCTTGATCACCCAACAGGCGGGCATTTTCTTTTGCCACTGCCACATCTTGGCCATTTTTTGCAGCCATCCCAATCGCTTTACTAGCCGCATTCACCGCAGCTTTCGCGGTCTCAAATGCGGTTTTCAGTTCGCGCACTTGAGCATCCAGAGCCAGTAGTGCATCAACATCAACGTGAGCACCACGTGCACCCCAAGCGGCACGAAAATGGGCGGGGTCCTTGCGCAGAGCAGCGAGATCAATCATCGGTTTTGAGTCTTTCGAGCAACGTGGCCAGGGCGTCGGGGGAGCTTACATCACGGAGTGATCGAGCAAGGGGAGCAGCCAGCATCACCTCGGCAAACCAAAACCAAAGTGCACTTGTGCGCTTACGATTGTCCAAGGTGCACGGACCAAGCTCCGCACCTTCCCAACCTGAGGGTGACCGCAGCCCTACCTGTAAAGGCTTTGGTCGATTGTCACTTATGCCGAAATACTAGCGTTTCGATAGGTTCCATGCGCAAAGTGGGGATAACCTTAGATGCTCTCTCATGAAATTTCTGATACGTCATGAATCTTCTACACGTTTGCCCACAAGGAGTCGTTTAACTATGTCTATCGTCCCGTCGCTTCGCCATTTCACCAAGACTGGGCTGTGTGCCTTAACCTGCACAACCCCCTTAGCTGCGCTAGACCAAGCCTTCGAAATTCACGACTTTGCTGCTCCTCCACAAGTCAGTTGGCCGGTATCGTTAGCCGCTGCTGCTAATGGTGATGTGTATGTCTCTTCTGACCAAAACGGTTCGCTCGGTAAAGCAAAAGGCATGGGCAAGATTGTCCGCCTACGCGACACCGATAACGATGGCAAAGCTGATCAATTTATTAATTTCGTCCCCGATGTCGACAGCCCACGTGGTGGGCATTTAGTTGGCGATACTTTTTATTTAATTCACCCTCCCTACATGAGTTCTTTCCGTGATACCAACGGTGACGGAATATCTGATGAGCAGAAACAATTAGTGGTTGGTTTTGGTGGCGGTATCGAACACCCACGTGGTGCCGATCACACCACCAACGGTCTGCGCATGGGTATTGATGGATGGATTTACGTGGCGGTGGGAGATTTTGGCATGGCCGACGCCAAAGGCGCTGATGGCACGCGTTACACCATGTATGGCGGCGGCGTTGCTCGCGTTCGTCCTGACGGCAGTGAATTAGAAGGTTACGCACTGATGGTGCGAAATATTTACGACGTCGCCATTTCTCCTGAATTAGACATTTTTTCTCGTGATAACACCAATGACGGCAAAGGATGGAACACCCGTTTTCATCATTTTACCAATTTAGGAGATCACGGTTATCCACGTTTGTATCAAAACTTTGCCAATGAAGCGATTAGTCCCCTCAATGACTTTGGCGGTGGATCTGGCACGGGCGGATTGTGGATTCATGAGCCAGGTTTCCCAAAAGATTTTGGCAACACCTTGCTGACATGCGATTGGACCACCGGTAATATTTATCATAATCCGGTAACTCGTGAATTTTCCAGTTATTCGGTAAAGCAGGATGTCTTTTTGAAATTACCCAGAGCAACCGATATCGATGTCGACGGTTTTTCACGTCTGTACATCGCCGACTGGCGCAACGGTGGATTTAATCATGCGAAAGATGGAAAACCGGTAGGCGTCATCCAACAAATAACCTGCCCGACAGAAAAACCAGCTCAGTATGTCGAGGTCACCAAATCCAGTAACGAAGAATTAGTTTCTTTAATCACTTCGCGCAGCGGCGTCCAACGCCTGGAAGCACAATGGGAAATAGTAAAACGCGGCACCACAGGCGCTGAAGAAACAAAACGAAACAACCGTGATGCGTTAGGAAAAGGCTTACTCATCTCAGTAAAAAATAAAGATTACCCAGGCTACGCCCGCATCGCCGCACTATTTACCTACAAACAATTGTTAGGCAAAGACAGTACGCCCGCGTTCATTGAATTAGTCCAAGATGCTGAAATGCGCGAATACGCCTTGCGTGCGATGGCTGATCGAAAGAGCCAATTAGCCGATGTTCCCGTTGCTGTTTTCACCGCCGCACTCACGGACAAAAATCCACGAGTGGTGTTACAAGCATTAATCGGCCTGCAACGTCTGGATGATAAAACCAGCGCCTCAGCGATTTTGGCCGCTTCCACCACCTGGAAAGATGGCGGTGTCTCGCCGCGCTTGCAGCACACTGCAGTAACTACGCTGGTCAGTCTCGCTAACGCTGATGTTTTATTATCGTCGGTCAAAGACCTCAGCACTCGTTCAATTGCGCTACAATCTCTCCAACGCTTACACCGTCCCGATGTCGTCACTGGTTTAATCAGCATCGCTGATTCGACGAAAGATGAGAGTCTTCACTACGATGTACTCGGCGCACTTGCTCGCCTTAGTTTCCAAGAAAAACCCTGGGATTTGAAAGCGTGGTGGTCAACCCGCCCCGATGACCGTGGTCCCTATTTTGAAACGCTCGCCTGGGAATCGACCCCCTCCATTACCGCCGCTTTAGAGAATGGATTTTCTAAAATTCCTAAATCACGTCAGGGTGAATACCTGGATACCTTAGCTAAAAATCGCATCCCCGTTCCTGAACTTAAATTACCTGGA
>SYDV01000431.1 GCA_005801395.1 Planctomycetia bacterium
GACGTCGCTAATTAAAGTAATAGGATTCAATGGAAATGAATCAAAAGTCCAAGCGCCAATAGGGCCACCAATTGAACCCGCATAGTCAGCATTTAATGGATCAACAGTGAAAATGCGCGTTTTAATCGGAACTGAAGATTCCGAAAGGCCAGAGAATAATCGAACTGTGACTCCACCTGGGCTAATTAACTCCGCGTTTAAATCATTTAAGTGTGGGTGAACCATAGCCAGCAGTAGCTCAACTCGAGTTATTTCTGAATTAATACCCGCTACATTGAAATTAAGCGTGTTAATTCCATCAATGCCAGGCCGGGCGTTGGCGCCCCCAGCTCCGTCACGCACTTGAACCCAGTAGAGCCCCGTGCCATAAGGTGGAGGCAATCTGTTAAGAGGGGCTTCGGGGCCAACCACCGGCTGATTCGGTAAAAATTCCGAAATCGCCGCATGAACCTGCGCGCTAGTGCCGAACGACAGCAATAATAACATTAAAAATTGCTGAAGTCCCAACCATCCTGCTGACCAATTCTTCATGTTGATATTCTCCTGTAAGGCTTGAATCGATTTCGTTTGCAAAGTGAAGCGTTGCAAAGTGGTTACCTCTTAGACGACGGCAAGTCCTTCGCGCACCCTAAACGGATCACTGCGTGCCGCAGTGATCCAGTTGCTACCTGCAAACGATATTTACTAAGGGCATGGAAAGAGAGATGCTCAGTCGGTCATTTTTATAACCGGCAGTTCGAAGTCTACCTGATGCCCAGTGAATCCAGTAGGTAACTGACGCACCTTCGCTGTCTCATCTGGACGGGAATATTTAGTTGTGATTCACTTTATTGTATCACACGCTGGCTTCGATTATGTGTTATAGCTTACGGTCAAAAACCTGAGAATCATTGGTTTAGTCGCCAATAAACGTGTTTAACTTAACCTAGTTGGTGTTCAGGCAGCTATTCGGATACCCAGAGCATTATCGCCCAAAAACCGCAAAAACTAAGCTGATGTGGTCATTCCGCATGGGTATAGATTCTTGCAAATTAACAGTCGTCGGTGTCTCTCATGGTGAAAATGGCGGTGGTGGCGGCGGCGATCCCAACACGCCTGCACTTCCAAATGCTGTGCTCAAAATCTCTTCCACAGGTCCGGTATTGAGATCATCAAACAACGCTTCACCCAAAGCGTCGGTAAATTGCGCTAAGATAGCTTCATCGAGGCCGAGTTGTTCCAATAGGTCGAGCAAAAAACTCAGAGCCATGTCGTCATCCCAACCGCCGTCACCGACCAAGGGGCCAGTAGCTTGATTTTGAATGCTACTGCGGCTGGCTGAGGCAATTTGTGGACGGTTATTCAGTCCTTGTAGGGCGCCTAGGCCCCCGCTGGAATCTCCGCCAACCCCCTGTCGACTTTCGAGTTCGAGCTGGCCATCTTTTCCTAAGGCGTCGGCGACATCCTTTTTTAAGCCGACCTTGAGCTTGCCTTGAATCAGCGCGACGTAATCAGCGTCACGCCGCACCCGTTCGACCACGAACAAGGTTCCCGTCACTCGTACATCCAAAGCGCCACCCCGCACATGCATGGCAACGTACTCGCCTTTATGATCTAACTGCACCTGCACCGCGCCTTGCAAGACATCCAATATGAGCTGTTGACCGTCATTCTGTTCGACCCGCAGCTTGATCTCCGATCCTGGGCTGATGGTTATATGACCAACAACAGGGGACATAAATTCCAATCGTGCCGGAGCAGTGGACGAACTTACCATAATTTGGCCCGGAAAAACGGCATGCTGCGGTTGCGCCGTTGATCCTGCAATCGTGCCTGGTCCCATGGACCAAACCGCAACTGGTAATATGTCACTGGCACTAACCGAGAGGAAACACAGGAAACACAACGTGGATAAGAAATAGCGCATGGTTTTTTCTCCTTACCAATCTGCACGTAGGCGAACACCTACTTGAACGCGGTCGTAGTCATTTCCGACCTGGTTTGATTCACGGATGGAATAGGTAACGAATAACCCAGCCGCAAACATATCGCCAAACCAGCGGTCGGCCCCGCCGCCGAGTTGAAAAATGTGTTGTTCTTCATGAGTCGCACCCGACGCAGCATCGTAATCACGCCACTCATACGAGGTTTGCGCCGTTAAATCCCACATGCCGACGGCCGAGGCATTGTCACCTACGCGATACAATGCGGATAAACCAGGTTTAAACATCGAATAGGATTCCGCTTCCGCATCGGCTTTATAAACACCTAAGGCCACGGTCGTTTCAATACGACGTCGAGCGTTACCGGCTTCGGGCATCCACCAATGCCGCCAAAGTGCATCGCTGAGCACGCCGCTCGCTGACACATTGTCATCGTAGTCAACGTTATAAAAATCAAATGAAAGACTGTCAAAATGTTCACGCGCTGGATGCAGTCGAGATACAATTGCCGTCCCGCGCCAAATCGTGGCCAAGCCTTCATCATCAAGCCATTGACGGTTGACGCCCACGACAGCCCCTGGATCAACCACACCAAAGCGCAGCAAACCAAACGCCGCCACGCCAGCACGGCCAAGATCCGCCTGACTTTCATCTGGATAGGCATTATAACGCACGTCACCAATTACATTGAGCTGTCCACTTGCGCCACGAATCGCACGCCAAGTACCATATAATTCACCACCCAACGATGGACCCGATGTGTTCGTCGCCGTTGGCGTATTCGAGTCTTCGCGTAGCACATTACTGTCATAACCCGCATCAACGGTTAGCCGCAGCGATACCGCTTTTTGCTCGCTGACTTGCCCGCGTCCAGCTGCCGCAGCGGCGCGATTTCCACGCGCCGTCCCTGTTGTCGTAGCTGATGTCGCTGCCGTGGTCGTTGTTGGTGCACCAGAAACCGTCGTTGGCTTTGCATTTGCAGCTTCGTCTGCTGACGGCGCAATTGGCGCTGGCGGAGGCGGTGGCACCACCGATGGATCTGCAGTCGGCGGAGGCGGTGGCGATACCGGTGGCGATACCGGCTTATCTTCCGCTGATAACGACATCAGGACAGTGAATAAAGCGGGAACGAGCACAGTTAATTTCACGGGAGATCCACCAAAATGCGGAACCCAATAACGGGTCCAGTGTAACGCGAGTCAATGCTTTCAATAAACATCGTACGAAATGATTCTGAACGATCGCCGCTCCATCCGCCTCCCGCCATAATACAACTAAAGGCGCCACTGCGGTCAGCTAACCATTCACGAACATTTCCGGAAAGATCTTGGTGTCCAAATGGTCCAATATCAGCGGGAGCAGAACCAATGGCTTCCGCACTCTCGCGACGTACCCGTTCGGGACCATAAATGGTGACGGCAAATCCTTCGTCAAACACTTCACCCCAGGGAAATGCGCGACGATCGTCACCACCATGAGCGGCAAATTGCCATTCGGCTGCGAATGGCAGGCGAATAGCCAGACCAGTTTTTTTACCGAGCCAGGCGCAATAAGCTTCGGCATCGTCGCGGCTAATGCCCCAAATTGGATGATTTTTAATTTCGTTGGGCACGGTCATCGAAACCAGTTTTGTCCCTGCCTCGTCACTCGCTTCTGATTGCCAAGTTTTTGGATAGCCACCCTCACGAGGAAATAATTTTATTGGCGGAGCTGCTGCGAGATCCGCTGCCGAAAAATAGGCCGCCCATGATGCCACTGCTTGCGGCCAGATGGCTTTATCCGTAACAAATTCAAAATACTGTGCCTGGGTGATTTCAAATTGGCCCAATAAAAAGGCTTTCTGTTTACCGACCGCAGGTACATAGCGTAATGGGATATTAGGAATCTGCGGCAGTTTCTCCGGCCAAGCGATAGCAACGGGCGTTTGTGCACCAACCACGACCGTGATCATCACGTTATCGAGCGTCAGTTGATAACGGCCACCCACTAATGACAATGGTTCGGCTGGTAAGGTAACCGTGGTCGTTTCACCCGTTGGCACGAAGCGTAAGTCTTTACCTTCGCTGACTTGCCGAAGGGCCAAACGCGTTCCCGCTTTTCCCGTGATGTGCAAACGGCCTAAATCTTTAAGTAAATCTTGGTAGCGACCATCATCGTAACGCGTCAGCAAATTAGCGAATGCCGCAACATTGGCAGAATCACGTCGTTGTCGCGCATCAGTTAAACGCGCTTGATAAAGATTCGCCAATAATAAACGCGCTTGCTGCACGATTGGCTGAGCGCGTTCATCAGCGAGGAATGCAATACCATTTTGCGCCGAGGCTTCCGCCAACGACCAAGCTTCTGACACCGCTGAACGCGCGTCTTGTTGCACACGATAGGCTTGCCACAGTGCCTCTTTTTTCGCTGCAGGCTGGCCGGTTAATTCGGCATTTAATCGAGCGGTAGTACGATCCGATTCCTGTAAGCGTGCAACGGCTGACTGCAGCGTCACCATGTGCTGATTCGCCTCGGTCATCGCGGTTTGAGCTTGCGCTAAGGCTTGTGCACGGCGTTCGGTTGCTTCGCGCGCATTGATGGCCACTCGTTCATCAGCTAAAATTTTATCGCGTAATTGTACGAACGTAACTTGATTGGGAATAAATCCCAGCGCCTGGGCGATGGCTTCTTTCGCCTCAACATATTTGCCCGCGGCAAATGCTTGCTGCGCACGTTCGGCAGCTTGTTGTCCTTTAATTTGCTCCGCCAAACGACGACGCGCCAATTCCGCATCTTTTCGCAATACCGCAACCAACTGCGCTTGTTCCTGGACGCCCGAAATTGGCACGTCAACTACTGCTTTGGCATACGCTTCGTCGGCTTGTTTTAATAACGGGTCGACTTGTTCATTCCATAAATCCAGTGCTCGCGCGCGAGCCAGAAATTCATCGCCAACTATTTTCAATTTCTGACCTACATCCAAGGCTTCTTGGCGTTTTTTATCGCCCCGTGCGGTCGCCACTTGTTTGAGCAAATTGGTAATCGCTTGGTTATCCGGCGCTAATCGAATTGCGGCATCTAACGTTTTCTCAGCTTTTTCTAATTCGTTAGTCGCCTGAAATTGTTGCGCTTCGGCTAACAGTGCTAAGGCGCGACCGGCTGCCGCCTGTTGTTCGATGCGTATTTTTTGCTCTGCTGCTAAATCTGCCTTTAAACGTTTTGAACTTTGTTCGATGACGCCACGTAACTCACTCGTGCGTGGCGATTCAATAAGTTGAAAAGAACGAACCGCTAATTCATACGCTTTATCAATTCCGGTAACGTTTCGTTGCGCCAACGCTTCGTCATAGGTGGTTTGGGCTTCAACACGCAAGGATTCCGCTTTGTTGAGATTGTGCTGTTGTTGCACTTTGATGGTGCCAACAATGACGCAGACCGTGAGCGCAACTGCACCAATGCCAACATTAACTGGCATACGATGTTTCGCATACCAACGACCTAACCGCTCTAAGAGATTCGCGTGCCGCGCCAACACGGCTTGGCCAGCCAAATATCGACGGATATCCTCGGTAAACTCAGTGCAATTCTGGTAACGACGACCACGTTCCAAGGCCAAGGCCCGATGCACAATCGCCACCAAATCTTGCGCCAAATGCGGGACGACCCGATCCAACGGTGTGTAGGCATTAGTCGCAATTATCGCAACAATATCTGGCATCGATCCGCCTTCAATATATCGGCGCAAAGATAATAATTCATACAACATCGCGCCCAGGGCATAAATATCTGAACGCGCATCAATTTCATCAAGCTTTCCCAATGCCTGTTCTGGCGGCATATAAAAGAGTGTCCCCATGGCTGAGCCATCCATGGTCGCTGATACGATGTCCTGGTCACGCACCGAGGCAATGCGTTGTACTAATTCAGATTTTTGGTCAGCTGAGCCTAGCACTTTGGCAATACCCCAATCCACCACCAACACTTCTCCGTAAGCACCCAACATGACATTGTCAGGCTTTAAATCGCGATGTACGACGCCACGACTATGGGCGAAGCCCACGCCTTCTAAAACCTTCAAAAAAGTCAGCAGTATTTCCGTCTCATTCCATTTTTTCGCCGCCGCAGCGCTATCTTCGTCGGGAGGAATTACATTTCCCGACTTATCTTTCAAGGTGCCCGACTGCTGCTGCAGTAATTTCACCAAACGACCGAGCGACATACCCTCAATCAATTTCATGGTGAAATACAGCGTGCCATCATCCATCACACCGAGATCGTGAATCGGAACAATATTCGGGTGCTCTAATTGCGCCGTGACTTGGGCTTCAGCAAGGAAGCGCTCGGTAGCTTCCGGACTTTTGGTAAACTTACTGAGGATCACCTTCATCGCCGCTGGACGACGGAAATCATGGTCATTAATTTGCAAAACTGCGCCCATACCACCGGCCGCCAATGGACGATCAACCGCGTAACGTCCTTCGGTGCCTTGAGCATCGATTAGCTTTTTAATCCCTGGCGGTAATTCGTCACCTTCACCCTTAGCAATGCGCGCGGTTGCCATATCCGACAACACCGAAGTGCGCGACATCTGTAATTTTTGATCAAGTCGTTGAGTATCGCTCGGTAAGTTGGCGTTAATTCGTGTGCGGCCAGTGCGACGGAAAGAACTAGATAGTGCTGAGCTATTATTAAATCCCGCCGTAGAAACCGGCGAAGCGCTATTTTGATCGCCTACGACCGCCGTCGCACGGGTCGCAGGTAACGTTTCGACGTCACGTGGTGGTAACTCTGGCGTTGCTAATAAAGTCGGTGCCTCTCCGGCCTTTGATGATGAAGTTGTTCCCGCACGATCAGTCCGGTTCGATTGAGTCGGTTGTTGAACATTAAAATTTGCTGGGACCGTTGCATCCATATTAACGCCGGACCCAGGCGCCGGTTTCGCGGCCGGAATTGTTGCGGCATGATCCCATCCTTTAGCTGGGACGGTCGCGTTTGCATCTTCGGCGTCTAGCCGAGAATTAGAATTATTCCCTGCGGTCATGGTCGGTTCAAACGGAATTTCAGAGACAGGAATAAAAATAACATCAACAATGATGCAACGCCGGCACCAACGCCACAGGAATTGCCATTAGACTTCTCGACCTTGGTTGAGCTTGGTGGCGCAGGCGGGCTGCCTTGATCGCGGAAAGCGAGATTGGCTTGAGCCCCCTCTGTTACCGTGCTCGAAGAGCGATTAGACAAAACTCGCAATGAAGAACTTGCGATATCAGGTACCGTAATGGTGATGTCGTTATTGAGTAAGTTATTTTTGAACCAATAGGCTTTGCCAACCTCTAGGGTGCCTCTCTGCTCATAGGTCGTCCCTGTCCAATACCATGGATAAGCCGTGGTATCGACTCCACCTGGAGTGCCCATGGCGTTGACCAATGACGCTCCCGTTAATGAAATACCACTGGCCGAAAAACTGAGGCTCGACCACGCCACCGATAATTGAGAATTCCCGCTGCCATCCTTCATCAATGGCACGCCCATAAATGTCCAACCATTAGAAGAAATTGTTAGCGTAGTTGGCAAATCAGTTGGCGTTCCACTGAGCGAATAATTCAATGGCACCCGCGTCGCGATAAAAATACCGCTGGTTTTCAGCAGTCCACCAACCGGTTGCGTCGGCATTTCGACATACGCATTCGAATTATGGTCAAAAGTAAATGCGCGAGTTTGCGTTGGATTAATTCCCGTTAAAGCGGCAATCAAACTTGTCACCCCTTGAGGCGTACTGGGACTAACTGCGCCATATATGGTGACATCACCTTGAGAGAGCGGAACGCTGGGAGCAGCAACTGATACGACTTCTGCAGGCGCCGTTCGTACCACGCGAGTGATCGTGGTGGTGCTATTTCTCGCATTTCTCGCCACTGCTTTTATCGCTACCGTTGTATCAACGGGTAAATCAGAAAGTGACACTGATATTTGATAGGGCGCAGACGTAACCGATCCCAATGATACGGATGTTGATCCCACCTCGCGGAAAAAGCTTACGCTCACTGGTGGATTATTTGCATCTAAACTATCCACCTTGACCGTGATGCTGTTGGACACCGTACTGTTTTCGCTCGGCGTTGGACTCACAAAGGCAATTGACGGTCCCGAATTATCAACTTGGATTGATGAGCTTTTCCGACTACTCGATTCATCGGCAAAATAAGCCACCACTTCCAATGGAACTAATCCGTTATCGAACAAAGTGCTATCAAAGGCCACATCATAAACGCCCGACCGGCTTGGGGTATTGTCGATTCCCACGGAGGATCCATTTACAAAAAACTCCACCGAAAGCGTAGCCGATGCGGTATTGTTGGTCCTAGCCTGAAATAATGCCGCCGAACCAGAGACCGTTCCAACTGGTTGTAGAATAGTCACTTTAGCTAATTCACCTAAGGCCACTTCAAGAGCGCTGGCGTCTAAAATATAAGCATAATCAATCGTGACCGATTGGCCTGGCGTTATCATTCCGAGATCGAAGGCGAGAGCGATAGCTACATCATCATTAAGCGGTGACTCAATTCGCGCTGAATCCGAGAAAATACTGCCATCGACGTCTGTGCCTAAGTTGAGCACTGCAGCGGGATCACGATTCGTAAAACCGCCATATGCTACTCGGGCACGTCCGTCGATGGTACCTAGACCTAGCGGCACGCCATGGGTAATACCTGCACCAATAACTAAAGCCTTATCGGTATTTCCCAGTGGAAATGCCGCCAATTCATTTTCATTTCGCGGAGGCTGATAAACCACATAATTATTGGTATCACGGGTTGAATTAACAGGTGCGCCAGCTTCGTGATCTGGATCCACGCTTCGTAAATATTTTAGGTCACTAATTGTTACCGTGCCCGTATTGGTCATCACCACGTTTAATACAAAAAATTTGTCATTAATGTCAAAATGAACAGTTTGGGTAATGGTTAATTCCTGTCCTGCATTAGATTTACTGGCTACTCCGCGCCAAACAGCACGCCGATCATTACCTTTTGAAATATCCTTTGGATAGTCAATTGAGGGAAACACCACTTGCTGTGATAAATAACCGCGCGCAACGCCCTTGGTTCCAGCACTCTTTGATGAACGGTTTCCGCCATCAACTAAACCCGCATTCATAAATGAGGCCGTTTCCGCTGTGCCAAATGACCAAGTAACACCCCATACTTCTTCTGGTGACCCAGGAATAAAGAAATCTCCGCTGGTCGTTGGTGGATTGCCGGTGTCCCAACCATCTGGATCAACAATAAATCCTAATTTTCCAATAACATTTTCGTTATTATCTAAGCGGTTTTCCCAGGGATGAAATCCTTCTAATTTGTCAAGGGAGCCTTCGGCGCCAAAGGAACCCAAAGAATGCATA